>NZ_JAEEVD010000005.1:0-87384 GCF_016290755.1 Lachnospira sp. | reverse complement strand
AACTGGCTGGCATGTTAAAGCCCCTTTAGTTTTGTGTCATAAAGTTTCCTTTATTTTACCTTTTATATAATTTGTATAGCAAGAAATATTATATAGGGATGAAGGGTGAGTGTCAAGAAATAAAAAAGTAATGCCCCCGACTATATAGCCGAGGGCATTTTGTGATTTACTGAATAGAATACAACATATCTGGAGCTATGTCTAAACAATTAGTTGGATTATATTCTCCAGATGTATCCCAAGCCAATGTGTGATTCATAACAGTACAGCGGCTTATGTAAAAATCCTTATCTTTGAGTTTTTTAAAAGCCCCTTTTTCTAACAGATGACTTACATCATAATGTACAATTTTGCCATCTTGAAATAGGACTTCTACTATGTAATTTTCATGTGGTATTACTTGTACAACCTCTGGAGTAAACATAAAACCTCCTTACCTTAATGTGTCAATCTCAATAAGTTCGCCTGCTTTTTAATTTAGCTAATACCTTTCATTTTTTATTTTTGTATTTCTATAATGGATTATTCTCAAAAAGAGCTTTAAACTTTATTCAAAAATGAACCATTTATTAATAGCTCTCTCTTTACAGCATTCCAATATTTTTCTGGAATATCTAATTTTATTAACGCTTCGTCTATTGAAACGCCTTCTTTTTCCATAATAGTTCTGATTTGATTTACATATGCCTTATCATAGTCTATATCAAGCGTTTTTTCAGCTTCAATATATTCTATTTTTTCTATTTTCTTATCAAGGACAAGTTCTAGAAATTCTTTGCAAATGTCCTTTTTTCTCATTACTTTCGAGAACATAAAATCATCTGTAAATTTTAATTCATTAAACTGCTTCATGTTAATTATTTTATTAGCTAAATTGTAACTCCATTAAATTGAAATACATAATAAAAATAGAAGATTTTTCTGTAAATATTAGGCTATATATAACTTTTCTGATTTTTGATTTAACTAGGTAATAATTAACTTCATCCTTTTTTCTCCCAACGGCAGAGAATATCTCCCAAAACAATATATAATATGGGTGATAAATATTTACCTTGAGAAAAAGGAGAGTTAATCATAACAACAACACATAAAAATAACCCTCTTTACTGAAACTACATTGTCCAGTAAAGAGGGTACATATCATTTTGTAAAAAGGCTTTTAATTTATTATAAATTGCAACCAACAAAGGCGGTTGTATCAACATCAACTTTTTCTGAAATTTCAGGTTTCTTTAGGTTAATGCAATTTCTAAAGGCTTCACTTTCAATAACTCTAAGTGTCTTAGGAAAGAAAATTTCACTAAGTCTTACACAGTTTTCAAAAGCATTAGCATCGATTTTCTTAACGCCATCTGGTAACCATACACTAATTATGTCATTGCGATTCGAGAATAATTCTTCTGGAATTTCTGTAAAATCGCTCATATCGATCTCCTTATAAGTCTTGTTGTACAACTGTACTTTGATTCTTTCTTTCTTCATATTACTCCCTCTTTCTACATAAGAAACTTATGTTGCCAAAATATAGGTTTGGCTCCTTTATATAAACACCCTAAGACAACTTACAGATTGTCTAAAAAATAACACTGTATTGGCACATTTTCCCCAATAATTTATTATCTTTAGCCTAGCTTAAGCCTGTTAAAAATAATTTATAAATTGAGAAGTTTTGCTAACACAGGGCTCATAACAGATGATTGAGCCTCATAAAGGCTATAAAGATCTGTTTCTAGGATGTTATTAGCTTGGTTATTTAATTTACTAGTTAAGGCAAGGGCCTCACTAGATAGGCCAAAATCCTCTTGTAATTGAGAATTTTTACTTAAGGCATCTAACTCATCTGTTGAAAGGCTTGATAAATAGGATGATAAAAGGCTTTCATCACTATCTGAAATCTGGGATGTAGCACTATTAGTATAAAGTGAACTAATATAATCCTTTGAATCCTCATCAGAATCATAATTTCCTGTAATTAAGGAAACCAAATCAAGCATTACGCTATCCTTATAAGTAGATGAATTGCTGCCACTGTTTGCAAGTGCCTTTAAAAGTTCTAATAGCTTTTCGTTATTAGCTACTGTTAAATAGGCGCTATTTGAAATTGCATTTGCATTAGTAGTAAGCTGTGTGCTTTCCTCTTTTGTTTGACTGTTGGAATTTGAATATATCTTAGTAGAAGGAATATCTACTAAGCTCTCCTCTATAACTGTTGCAGGGCTAGTTCCATCAATTGTTGTGGAATCTCCGCTTAGTGCCCCGCCAAGTAAACCATTGATCTTAGCAATGTAGTTTTGAGTCTCCTTAAAAGGTGGCACTCCGTTATATTTAGAAACGTTACCTGAACCTGCATTATAAGCTGCAAGGCTTAAAGTTACATTTCCATTATACTTAGATAATAAAGACGATAATAAAGATGCGCCCGCGTTAATGTTTTGCCGAGCATTATAAGGGTCTGTTACGCCTAAATCCTCAGCTACATATGGCATTAACTGCATGATGCCTTGGGCACCTGCGCTAGAAGTTGCATTAGTATCAAAGCCTGACTCTGCGTATGCAACTGCTTTAAGTAAATTCTCATTAACACCATACTTACTTGCTGCCTCACTAAAAATGCTCTCTAAATCAGCTGGTGCATTAATCTCATTAAAAACAGTGTCAAAGGAATCACCTGTGACACTGTTAGAATCATTTGAATATTTGACCTGATAGATATTACCATCAAGTGCTTCTACTCCATAAATCCCACTCATCTTAATACCTCCAAAGCTAGACAGCTTTAAAGCCCCTAAATTTCATCCTTATCCTATCTCTATCTCTAATTTTCTTAATTCTTTTGAAAATGTTACGCAAACATCTTCCTTCTTCTTATCTGCTCTTTCATTATAAAGCCGCCAAGAAGCGCATCAAATTCAGGCATCTTACAGCCATAGCTATACTTGCCTGTTTCAGCGTTATACAAAGACCTAATAATATAGGCATGCATATCAAAGGTTTCTTCCTCTGGCGTGTAACTAAGTCGCACTCTATCGCCCTTCTTAAACTCTCTATTAGTTATGAAGGCAAAACCAGATTCTGATATATCCTTTACTAAAACGCTTTCTTTTTGCTCTTCGCCATTCCTATAAATACCTAGCTGTAATATCTCATCAACTGGTAATCTATAGGCCCCGCGCCTATTATAATTCTCGCTCTCCAAGTTCGTATCTTTAATACGATAATAAACTCTTGCCCCAAGTGGGAGGGTATCAACTTTAACACCTCTCCATATGTATAGCTTATTAAGTAATTGGCAATAAATGTTTATCTTATCAAGTGGCATTCTAATATTCTTACCAGCCACCTTAACACAGGAAAGAATTAATACCCCATCTTTCTTTCCCACAATGCGAGTCCCAAACTCGTGGTAACTATCGGACAATGGAACCTGTAAAGTAACCATGTTTCCAGTAATTAATTCAGATAAATTCATACTCATTTCTCCCTTTAAGCTAAATTTACCATTCAAAATCAACATTTTAAATTGCTATTATACCTAAAAAGGCTTATATAGATATTATACTCTTGATATGCTTAGTTATCAAGGTTAAAGTCTAGGGAAACTATATAAATCTTCTAGTATCCAAAGTAAGCATCTAAAACGTCTCTAGCCACGTATTGAGCAGAGGAAACTCCTGTAAAACCGCCTTCAAGAATGACGCATATTGCAATCTTAGGATTATCTGCTGGCGCAAAGCCAACAAACCAGGAATGATAATTTGAGCCATCTCCATACTGTGCCGAACCTGTCTTTCCTGCTACAGATACACCATAATTTCTAAAGGCTGAACCTGTACCTGTCTTGCAAACCTGCTTCATGCAAGTTGTTATATATTCTGCCTGTTTCTCTGACATCATAATTCCTAGCTCTTCTGAATCGTATGAGATAACGGTATTTCCATTGCTATCTACTACTTTATCGACAAGATAAGGCTTTAACATAACCCCATCGTTGGCAACACTTGAAGCTATCATTAAATTATGAAGTGGGCTAATCATTGTCTGTCCCTGTCCAATGGCAGTTTCTTCTACAGCACTAATTGAAGAGTTCGTTGTAAGGGAGAAGGAACTCTCATTATATGTAAAATCAACTCCTAAAGACTGGTTAAATAGGAATCTAGAAACCAAGCTAATATACTCTGCTCTTGTAAGGGAGACGCCAATAGTTGCAAAGGCTGAGTTACAAGAATTTGCAAAAGCTGTAACTAGGGTTTCATATCCATGAACTGTATTACTTGCACAGTTAATCTTAGTACCGCCACTAATTGAAACGCTACCAGAACAATTAAAAGTAAAATCCTCATAATCGGAATTTTGCTCCATATAGGCAAGTAAAGTTAATATCTTAAAAGTAGAACCCGGTGGGTAAAGGCCCTGAGTGGCTCTATTTAGTAAAACCGAATCATCGCTATCATAAGTTAACCAAGTAGAATAATCATCTACCGCATCATTAGGATCATAACTTGGATAAGATACCATACAAAGAATCTTACCAGTTGTTGGATCCATGGCAATTACTGCACCCTTGTTAGTTCCAAGAGCTTCATAAGCTGCCTTTTGAAGTGTGACAGAAAGAGTTGTATAGACATCATCGCCCTCATACATCTCTCCATCAATATCATCACTAATCTGGCTTAAAACATTGTCTGCCTTAGAAAGTAAATAGTAGTTTTCTGATAATTCAAGACCACTTCTACCATTGTTATTAAAACCCACAACGTGGCTAAATACGGAACCAAGTGGATAAACTCTAGTTTGATTTCCTTCAGAATCCACCTGTGTTGTTGCAAGCACAGTTCCATCTGAGGCAAGAATATCACCACGAATTACATTATCTTCCTGAGTATCTACCAAGCTATTATAAGGATTATTTAAAATGTCCTTAGCTAAAAACTCATTAAAAATAACAAGATAAACCATAATTATGGCAAAGATACTCATAAAGCAATAAGAGATAATATTTGTCTCTTTATTTCTTAAACCTTTTTTTGAATTTAATATATCTTTTTTATCTTTCTTTTTTGACTTCTTTTCCATTTACTGTCTCTCTTTCATCATGTCTCATATTATACATAGCATTTATTAAAGCAAACATCACTAAAGAACTAAGTAATGAACTACCACCATAACTAACAAATGGAATTGTAACACCTGTCATTGGAATTAACTTAATGGAACCACCAACGGCTAAGAAAACCTGGAAGCCATAAGTTACGCCAAGCCCAACTGCCACAAGTCTATAAAATAAAGTATTACATCTACTTGCAATATTCATCATTAAGATTAGGTTATTTAAGCAAACCAAGAATAGGGCTAGCGAGAAAATAATACCAAACTCCTCAGTTATAGCAGCAAACATAAAGTCTTTTATTGCAACTGGAATCTTTTCTGGTGCCCCAAGTGTAAGGCCGTAACCAAACCAAGAACCCATGCCAATAGCAAACAGTGCCTGAGTTATCTGATAGCCTGTAGTATCAATATATGACCAAGGATCAAGCCATACTGTAACTCTCGCCTTTACATGACTAAAGGCCTGATAAGCAAGAGCAGATGCCCCTGCAAATGCAACAAAGCCGCAAGCTAAATATCTAGCCTTACGTGTTGCAAGATATAACATCATTAAATAACAAATAAAGAATATTAATGCTGCACCTAAGTCTGTTGCTGCCACTAGTAAAAGACAATGTAGTCCTGCCGCAATACTTACTAAAACAATTTGTCTAAAGTCCGTAGATTGATTGAATGCAGAAGCCACAAACAAAACAAAGGTAATCTTTACAAATTCTGCTGGCTGAATTGAAAACTCGCCAATAGAAATTGTTAAGTTAGCACCAAATACTTGGTTTCCAAGTAACAAAATCACAAGTAAAACTAAACCGATTCCACAGTAAATCCAAGCGAAATTTCTAAAGGTCTTAACCTTTTTAAATAGGGCTGGAATTATAAAGGTAACAATAGTGGAAATAGCTGCAATAACCAATTGTTTAAAACATTTATCATAATCAAGTCTTGCTATCATGACAAAACCAATGGCCATAAGCATACACATATTATTAATAAGCAATTTCGAAGCCTTTGGATACAAAAGGTTGTAAACCACAATGACTACAAAGAAATATATAAACTCTACTACGTAGAGGAAAATGTATTTCACATCATCGTAGGCCACATAAAGAATGCTATAACAAAGCAAATGTATCAAAAAGCCTAACAAGTACTGCCAAAAATAAATCGTGCCTCTTTTCTTCTCCTTAGTCGTATAGCCAATGTAGCCCGATAAGCAATAAAAAGCCATAAGAAAGGCTAATACGTATTTTGATAAATTAAATAACAATGATTGCATTTATTCAACTCCTCTGTAAAAATGTCCATATTCTACAATCTCATTTTTATCTCTTACTAGATTCTTTGATAGCTTCATGCTCTTTTTCATCTTATCTAATGTTTCTGAATTATCCTCATTAATTTCTAGAGCATCAAAGATAGCTAGTAAATCCTCTTCCTTTTCAAGCTGAATACGAAGATGACCGTAATTTAATTCCTTTATTTCCTTCGTATCTAATAAATTAATCATTTTACTATCCATTTGCATGTAGCAGAATGGACAGACAGATTTAACCTGATAATCTTTATTTTTACCGTTTCTGATAGTATAATTTTCCATCTTTTTGTTGCATTTGTCAAAAGTCTTTTTAGGGCACTGCTCGCTTACCATTAGGGGCGCTCTATAGACTGCCTGAAGCTCAAAATCAGGATCTAGAACATCTGCTAGTTCTCTATTATTAAGTTCTAGAGGAGCACTAAAGCCAGAAAGCTTTAAATTCTTAACTCTGATTTTTTCAAGCTCTTCCTTTGCAAATTTATTAAAGCAATACATATTACTATCAAAGACAAATTTAAATCTTGCATCTGCATTTTCATAAACTCCAAGACCCAATTCGTCTATTAATTCATCCACGGTTCTTAATTCTTCTAAGTTTCTTATTAGAAAAGCATTAACCCCTAAATTAATAGCAGTTTCCACAAGTTTTCTAAAAGTATTCTTATGACTAATCTTATAGATGTATGGTAGGCTTAAGTAAAAATCACATCCACAGGCTTTGATTCTTTCTATCTCATGCTTTATCTCCTCTAATTCTTCCTCATCCTTTAGCTTAGATGAAATCTTATAAAGGGAAGAAAAATCAAGATAAACTCTTGAGATTTCACTATAGTCTTCTATCTTTTTACTTAAGTCAAAATTTGTAAAATACAGACTTAATCCGTATTTAGAAATTTTACCACTATTAGTTTTAAATGCCAAACTATTTTGACCATTAAATGTCCTTTTTTTACAATTTATTAATTCATAGTCTAACTTCTCAATTAATTCTCTTCTTAGTTTCTTAATTGAACCCATTGGTAAAAATGCATTGCCATTAAGATAGATATCAAGATTATTAAGTCTAAAATAGCTATCTCCCATTTGTGAAAGGGCCTTTTTAATACTCTTTTCATCAATGGCTGCATTCTTTGCTTCCTGCACTAAATCCCCTGTTACACTAACATCGATATATTCAGAAACTCTTTCCTCTTCGCCCTTTCCATAATAGCTATTGCCATAATTTGGATTTTTTAGACTAGCGGTTAAGACTGCATTTTCATTAACACTTACATAGATGTTAAGATCTAGATCTAGTTTTGGTTCATTATTTACAAAATTATCTTGAACTAATGTCTTTAGGGCTGCGTTATTCATTCGATTAACAACTCTACCAGGATTTAGCTTATATTTCTTTGGAAGGTTAACCACTAACTCCTCGTTAGCCTTTAGAGCCTTACCACTTGTAAAACTTGCGCCCTCTTCAATTTCAAAGACATCTCCTGGATTAATCTCTTCAAGGGCCTTAAATTTCACCCTACCTGACTGGTTTGAAATTACCTTCAAGCCCTTAGTTCCCATGTGGTTAGGTCTATTTAGAGATAACATCTCCTTACCCTTACTAGCATTGTAATAACCTGTTGTAAACATGCCTCGATTATAAATATCAAGAAGGTCATTAATGTCCTTTTCTTCCACCTTAAAGCCTTTTCTTCCCTTTTCAAAATACATATCAAGGTACTTTCTATACATGCTTGTAACAAAGGCGGCATAGGTAACATTTTTCATACGTCCCTCAATCTTAAGGGAATAAACTCCTGCCTCAATAATATCCGGTAGGATGCTTAGCCCGCACATATCCTTTGGACTTAAAATGTATCTCTCATCTTTTTTATTGATGATTTCGTTATTATAATCCACCTCGTATGGCATACGACAAGGCTGGGCGCAGCGACCTCTATTACCGCTTCTTCCACCGTTAAAGCTAGATAAAAGGCACTGTCCAGAATAACAATAGCATAGGGCACCATGAACGAAACTCTCAATTTCAAGTTCAGGGATTTCCTTATGAAGAGTTCTTATTTCTTCAAGACTCATTTCTCTTGAAGTAACTACTCTCTTTGCCCCAAGTTCCTGTAAAATCTTACTTCCCTTTGGGCCTGTCTGTGTCATCTGGGTACTAGCATGAATATCCATATCCGGGAAATTCTTATGAATAAGATTAAACACGCCTAGGTCCTGCACAATTACAGCATCTAGACCTTTCTCGTAATATGGAATTAAGTAATCAATAAGAGATTTTGTAATCTCTTGTTCCTTTAAAAGAGTATTAACTGTTAGATATATCTTCTTGCCATATCTATGAGCATACTCAATTATCTCTAGCATTTCCTCTGGGTTTAAGTTTCCTGCATAGGCTCTTGCGCCAAACATATCTCCACCTAGATAAACTGCATCGGCACCAGCATTAATAACTGCCTTTGCAATATCTATAGAGCCGGCAGGGGCTAAAACTTCAGCCTTTGCGTTATTGTTTAAAATAATATTAGAATTTTTCATATAGCTCCAATTCTTTTATTTGCAATAATAAAAGGGGGTTTTTTAAACTCCCCCCTATCGCATTTTCTTTTCTGTCTCTAATCTTACAATTTCTTTCTGGTATTTCTTCACTTCTTCCTGAAGCGACATAATACTTTTATTAGCAGCATCCTGCTTAATGCTTGCTGCAATTAATTCATGTTTAAGATCATAGATTTCTTTGTCTTTTTCTTCAAGCTCGGCAGATAAATTATCGCCCACTCTCTTTGCCTTAAAATAGTCATCAGCAATATTTAAAAACAAGAGATTAGATCTTAAATCTGATGATAATCTTTTAAAACTATCTTCTTTGTTGTATTCCTCTATCTTATTATTGATATAAGATGCAACCTTCTGTAGATATTCCTCACTTTCATATCCACCTACAGTAAGCACCTTACCTCCAAGAACCACCTGAGTAGTATGTTTTTCTTCCATTTTTTAATCCTCCCATTTGGGTTTTTACACAATATAATATAATTTAATAAAATTATACAGTATTTTTTATCTTCTATCAATAAAATTTAGGATTTGTTCCATTATACGACAAATTCTAAATAAATAAAGACCTAATTTTCTTCTATTTGCTTATTATAGTCTTTTTCTAATATTTCATAAGCTAATTTACTAGCAACCCTACCTCGTGGAGTTCTATTAATAAAGCCATTCTGAATTAAATATGGCTCATAAACATCCTCAAGTGTGGAACCATCTTCACCTATAGAAGCTGCTAAAGTATCAAGTCCTACTGGTCCACCATCATATTTATCAATAATAGTTTCAAGGATAAGTCTGTCATTCTTATCAAGTCCAGCCCTATCCACATCAAGTAAATTAAGGGCATAATCACATACATCCTTAGTAATCACGCCGTTATACTTAACCTGGGCAAAATCTCTTACTCGCTTAAGCAATCTATTGGCAAGTCTTGGTGTACCTCTAGATCTTCTTGCAAGTTCATTAGCGCCCTCACTATCAATGTCAACTTCAAGCACCGATGCAGATCTAACAATAATCTTTTCAAGCTCTGCCACAGTATAGAATTCCATGTGTGATACCACACCAAATCTATCTCTTAAAGGTGCAGATAAGAGACCTGCTCTAGTTGTTGCACCAATTAGTGTAAATTTTGGCAACTGAAGACGGATAGAACGGGCAGTTGCGCCCTTACCAATCATAATATCTATCTCATAATCTTCCATTGCTGGATATAAAACCTCTTCTACCTGGCGATTTAATCTATGAATTTCATCCACAAATAAAATGTCGCCCTCACTTAAATTATTAAGTATAGCTGCCATTTCTCCTGGTTTTTCAATGGCAGGGCCTGAGGTAACTTTTAAATTAACTCCCATTTCGTTGGCAATAATACCAGCAAGTGTAGTCTTACCAAGTCCTGGAGGCCCATAAAAAAGGCAGTGATCTAGGGCATCTCCTCTATTCTTTGCCGCCTCAATATAGACCTTAAGATTTCTCTTAATCTTCTCCTGACCTATATAATCATCAAGACTATCCGGTCTTAGAGAATTTTCATTACCAATATCTTCTTCAGTTATTTGGGTAGAAATCAATCGTCTCTCCATAATTCGTCCTCTTTTTTATTTTTTGAAAATGTGTTCTAAATTTATAAGAAAGCTAAGTTCTTTAAGCTTTCCTTAATAATATCATCAAGATTCTTATTACTAATATCAACCTTCTTAACTGCATCCATAGCTTCTCTTTGTGAGTAGCCAAGGGATACTAAAGCCTCAATTGCATCATTTTTAAGAATTAAATCATCTGAAGGCTTAGTGCCAACATTTGCATTAAGAATTAAAGCCTCTTCACTTTCAAGCTTTAATTTATCCTTAAGTTCTATAATAAGTCTTTGAGCAGTCTTAGCTCCAATGCCTGGTGCCTTCTTAATAGCATTCACATCATCAGATAAAACTGCATATCTAAGGTCATTGGCACTAATAGTTGAAAGTATGCCAAGGGCTGCCTTTGGGCCAACACCGTTAACATTAAGTAAGAGCTTAAATACGTTTAAGTCATCTCTAGTTAAAAAGCCGTAAACATTAATGGCATCCTCTCTTACATAGAGGTATGTGTAGACCTTAATATCCTCTCCTATAGATGGGATATTTGATAGCACCGTTGCTGGAACCTTAACATTAATGCCCATTCCATTATTCTCAACAACAATTGTATCTTCAAAAACTTCTGCAAGTTCTCCTTTTATATAAGATAGCAAATTAATACCTCCCTATTTTGCAATACTTAAGCAGTGATTAATAAACTGCTGTGCTGTTCTTCCTGAGAAGCCACCATGGGCAATTTCCCACTTGTTAGCCTCAAGTAAAAGCTCGTCAAGCTCAAGCTTAATATCATTTTTCTTAGCAAGCTCTATTACAATATCCTGGAATTCCTTCTTAGCTGGCTTACCAAAGTAAATCTGGCAACCAAATCTATTAACAAGGGATAACTTCTCTTCCATGTTATCTGACTTGTGAATTCCATTATCGATTTCCACATCGTTTCTATCCTTCCAAGTCTCCTTAATAATATGTCTTCTATTAGAAGTTGCATAAATAAGGATGTTATCAGGTCTAGTCTCAACACCACCCTCAATTACTGCCTTTAAGAACTTATACTCAATTTCAAATTCCTCAAAAGATAAGTCATCCATGTAAATAATGAACTTATAATTTCTATTCTTAATCATGGCAATAACACTTGAAAGGTCCTTAAACTGATGCTTGTAAATCTCAATCATTCTAAGGCCTTCGTTATAATACATATTAACAATTGCCTTAATAGATGTAGATTTACCAGTTCCACTATCTCCGTAAAGAAGGCAGTTATTAGCTTTTCTGCCCTTAACAAAGGCTTCTGTATTCTCAATTAACTTCTTCTTTTGAATATCATAGCCAACTAAATCATCTAAAACTACAGTATCCATGTTATTAATTGGAATAAGTGAAACTTCATCGTTAGTATCCTTAATTCTAAAGGCCTTATTAAGACCATACATTCCAACACCAAAAGCCTTATAAAATTCTGTTACAAATTTAAAGAAATCCTCTCCAGACTTAGCAGTTTCAAGCTGTCTGCTTAAACTTCTTACCTTCTCTGATACATTTGCATTATAGACAAGAGTGCTCTTCTTAACAGCCTTGTAGTTTGAAATTATATCAAAGACCTTAATAGATAACTTTTCTTCAATTTCGCTAAAGTCGTAATTAAAGATCTTATAAAAGTTTTCAAAGTCTGACTTAGCTAAAATGTTTACACTACCCTCATTAGCCCCCACCTTTTCACAAGTTACACTAAAAGGAGTTTCTGTGCTAATTAAAAGATAAGTAATGTAGTTATGCCATAAATTTTCATCAAAACCAAAGTCTGTAGAAATCTCTAATAATCTTCTAATCTCATTATAAATTCTGTTAGTTAGCTCCGACTTATCATAATCCTTTGTAGAAAAATCTTTGAAAATATCGGACATCTTATAAAGAATACTATCTCTTTTTATGTTACTAAAAATTAGTAAATTGCTTACTTCTTGATACATTTAAAACCCTTCCTCTTTTTCCTAATTTGTTGTTCTGTTACAAATATATATCCACCAAGTAAAATTATGCCAAGGAAACTTACCACCTTTCCCTCATCAAAAAGCGGTGTGTTATAGACTAGCTTAATTTCATGGTCGCCTGCTGATACATAGATGGCCATATAGGTTAAATTGCCCTCTAATATATCTACTTCTTCCCCATCCACATATGCCTTCCAGCCCTTAGAATATGGAATTGCAAAGGTTATGAATTTAGGATTATCAAGACTAATATTACCAGTAACAGTATCTATGCCAATCTCCATATCATCAAGACTATTCGCTGATAGCTTGTTGACATAAGAAGAGATTCTGTCTGTTTCCTGACTCATAATCTTAATATCATCATAGGAATAAATTCCCACCTTAGGGAAAGTAATTGTAATGGAATTAACCGCATCATTAGAGTAACCCATATTGACGCAGAAATCCTCTTCACCATTATAGTAGCTATAACTTGGTGTAAAATAGCGCATATTCTTAGTTGCCCCATTAGAAGCTGTAAGGCTTAACTCTACGTTAGTAGAAGAAATCTTATGGAATAACCAATCGCTAAATATTGTAGCCTGTTCTGAATAATCAAGGGAATTCCATCTTGTGGAATTATATAAATCAAGAGGATCATACTTTGAATCTCCATAGTAAAGCTCATAAGTTGAAGCATTACTATAGTTCATACCATCAATTACAAAATATGTCTCTGTATTCTCTTTACCTGTAAAATTAATTGTTATGCTAGCTCCAGCCTTTGTAACAACTAGGCTATTATTCTGCACTGATACATCTTCAGAATTACAATTAATTGTATACTCTAGGCTTTCACTAGAAAAATCAATATCATCAAAATAAGCTGCTGAATCGTCATTCTTAATAGCCGCCTGACTCTGTGCCTCAGTTGATAAATTCTCTGCCTGGGAATCTGATAAAACAATTGAGTTCATCATAACTTCCTGTAGCTCAACTCCGTTAAGTCCTGCCACCTGATTTTCAGTCACAAAAGAATCATAGCTATAAGTAAGTGGAAGGGCGTTAACATTTCTATATATCTTATAACCCATATAAGTTCCAATATAGACGAATCCGTTTGGAATCTGCACCTTCTTAGTTAAGTCCACAAGGTAATACTGAGTTGAAGATAGAGATAGAAGGTAAGTTCTATCATCATAACCAATATACTTATGTGGAAGCTCAGTATTAAGAGTGATTCCAAGGGATGATCTAAATCTTGATACATACTGGTTAGTTAAAGTCCAGTAATACTGTGATGAAGATAAGCCGTAAAGCATATTAGAATTATAATCAAGGTCAGAACCTGTATATCTTACAAAGCTCTTATCAATATTAGTATTCTCTAAATATGTAAGAAGAGCTGTATTCTCGTTACTATAAAGTAACATATCTAGGTCGTCTACTGAAACGCACTCAGATACGTAATTCTCTCCCGTTACTGAATTCTTATAAAAGCTATTAACTGCAATACTAATAATAGCCACAATAAGAATGCAAATCTGCTTAGTCTTTCTACTAATTACTGGCTTTCCAGCATCCGTGCTCATAAGAGGCATTAAAACAATTAAAAGTACGAAGCCAAGCATAAGCTGTGAGAAAGACTTAGTATTTCTTGCATATTCAATAAACATGCAAAGGCCCATGTAAACTACCATTACAATAAGCATAACAAGGCCTTCCTTTGCCTTAATATTAACTAGGCTCTCCCACATAACTACTAAGACGTAAGCGTTAAGTAGTGCAAAGGCAAAGCTCCATCTATTACACATATAAGATAGGCCGTTTAAAACCTGTCCAAAGAATGGAATAATCATAATTATAAAGCAGATAAAGAAATATATCTTTAACAGGGTATTCTTCTTTCTCTTTATAAAAAGTAGGATTACTGCAAGCACTGTTGGAATTGCATAGCCCATGCAGAGCCAGTAACTATCACCTTCAGAAACATAATTTGAAATCATCTGAAGATAGTACTTTACAGGATATGCAAAGTAAAATGGTGTTGCTGTCTTAAATCTTGAATCTGATAAAAAGGCATTAAGCACTGGCATTACAATTATTGCCGATGGAATAACCGCAACAATAGAAGCTAGGGCAATCTGTCCTAACTTAGTAAGCATCTTTTTGATGTCCTTTTTATACAAATATATCAAGCGCACAAAAACATAACCTACTGTTAATAGCACCTGCATATAAAAGAAGTAGAAATTACTAATAGCTGCAACAAAAACTGCAGCGATAAAAAGGTAAGGTCTTCTTCCCTTTAAAATCTTCTCCACACCTAAAATTAAAAGTGGGAAATAAATCATTGGATTTAGAAAATATGGATGTCTTAGAGCATTTAACATGCCCCAATAACAAAATACATATGTAATAGCACCTGTTAGTACGGCTGTTGTTCTAACTCTTCTTGTGGAAAAACATAGCCATGAAAAAGCAAGGCCTGCAAGATATAATCTAAGCAAGATCATTGCTTCATAGAAAATGTACATATAATTTGAAGGTACTAAGAATGCAAAAAATGCAAAAGGATCCCCTATTACATAGTAATTAAGAGTATTTAATACATCTCCACCCTCTCCTATGGCAAAATCCCATTGATTAAATTCTATTCTGTGCTCCACAAAGAGCTTGTAAAAGAATTCCTTTAAATAATCAGCATAGTAAAGTAAGGCTTTAAAATGCTGTTCCCAACCATCAGCTTTCCAAATAAAAGTTTTACCTGACACAAAATTGTAGGAAAAAACAAGAATCGCTGTAATTACAAATATCAAGGAATATATTCCGATGTATCTTAATACTCTTTTTCTTATTTTTCTTTTATTATTTATCTTAGTTTGACTTATTTCGTTCATAATATCTTTGCCCTAATTTATTTAGTCTATACTTAAATTTACCATCCTATAAACTCATTATATTTTAGCATATTAAGGCCTATATTACTAGAACAAATTATCGATTTTTTTATGAACATACTATGTTTTTCCACTATTTAAGCCCATTTAGAGTAAAAAAGAACTCCTTTACTTTATTTAAGTAAAGGAGCCCTTTTCGTTTTATTTTATTTTTCTATTATGCATGAATATGAATAACCTGCTTTGGACACTTATCAGCACACATGCCACAACCTACACACTTGCTATAATCAATAATTGCACAATTATCAACTACATGAATTGCATCAAGCTTACATGTCTTTTCACAGATACCACAGCCAATACAGCCTGTGCTACAAACATCAATAACGGCCTTACCCTTATCCTTGTTTGCACATTCTACAACATATTTCTTCTTTGCCTTTGGCTTGTAAGGAATTAAATCAATTAAGTTTCTTGGACAGATGTCGACACATTTGCCACAAGCCTTACATTTTTCCTTATCAACCTTTGCTACACCATTGATAACATGGATAGCATCAAACTCACAGACATCAACACATGAGCCATAACCCATACATCCGTAAGTACAAGCCTTAGAACCACCATTAGGAACAACGTTCATATCCACGCACTTCATAACACCTGAATATGTGAAGTTTTCCTTTGCCTTATCACAAGTACCAGAACACTTAACAAAAGCTGTCATACGAACTGACTCTGTTGCTTCTGTACCCATGATTTCTGCGATCTTAGCAGCAACTGGTGCACCACCAACTGGACAAGCATCAATCTTTGCCTCGCCTGCTGCGATTGCCTTAGCTAGGGCATCACAACCTGCATAACCGCAACCACCACAGTTGTTACCAGGTAACTCATTTCTAACATCGATTTCTTTTTGATCTACTTCAACGTAGAACTTCTTTCCCATTACACCAAGGAAGAGGCCTAGAAGTAAACCAGTTATACTAACTACTGCAGCTGCAATAACTACTCCCATCTTTACTCCTCCTTTTTATAAAATTCCTGAAAAGCCAAAGAATGCAATTGACATAAGACCTGCTGTTAAAAGTACAATAGGCATTCCCTTAAAGCTTTCTGGAACATCATTATATTCAATACGTTCACGAATACCAGCCATGATAATAATAGCAATGGCAAAACCAATAGCTGTACCAAGACCAGATACTACAGACTCAATGAAGTTGTAGCTGTTCTGTACGTTTGTTAATGCAATACCAAGTACTGCACAGTTTGTTGTAATTAAAGGAAGATAAACACCAAGAGCTTCGTAAAGTGCTGGGCTTGTCTTTTTAAGTAACATTTCTACAAACTGAACAAGAGTTGCAATAACTAAGATAAATACGATTGTATTAAGGTATGTTAAATCAAGTGGAGTTAAGATAAAGTCATAAATTAAGCTACAAATTGCTGATGAAATTGTAATAACTCCAATAACAGCGCCACCCATACCGGCTGCTGTATTAATTTTCTTAGAAACACCAAGGAATGGACATAAACCTAAGAACTGACTTAATACAACGTTATTAACTAATGCTGCTGAAATAGCAATAATAAGTAAATTCATACTATGCCTCCTCCTTATCTAATGAGCCAAGCTTGTGACCAAGCTCGTCTGTATCACCTGCTAAATAGTCAGGAACCTGCGCTGGCTTCATGCCCTTTCTTCTCTTCACTCTGTTCATAATAGCTACAAGCATAGCAAGCATGAAGAAGGCACCAGGAGCTAAAATAAAGATAGATGCTGGTGTGTAACCAAACTCAGTTAAATCTACTAATGCTGAACTACCTGTTGAAAGGATTGTTCCGCCACCGATTAACTCTCTACAAGCACCAAGTACTGTAATGGCGATTGTAAAACCAAGTCCCATACCAAGACCATCAAAGGCTGATGGAAGGGCAGGATTCTTTGAAGCATAGCTCTCAGCTCTACCAAGGATAATACAGTTTACAACAATAAGAGGAATATAGATTCCAAGTGAGTCATAAAGTGATGGTAAAAATCCTTGCATAAGGAACTGAACCATTGTAACAAATGAAGCTACAATTACGATAAATGATGGCATTCTTACACCATCTGGAATTACATTACGAAGTAATGAAATAACAAGGTTTGATAATACTAAAACTACTGTTGAAGAAAGTCCCATACCAATACCGTTGATTGCTGATGTAGTAACCGCAAGTGTTGGACACATACCAAGAGTAAGTACAAGTGTAGGATTTTCCTTAATAATACCGTTATATAAACGCTCTACACACTTATTCATTAGTTATTACCTCCTTCATTAATAGTTTCAAATACAACTAATGCTGCGTTAATAGCCTTTGTCATAGCCTTTGATGTTACTGTTGAACCTGAAATAGCATCAACAATTTCATCTCCAGCTTCTGAGCCTGTACCGTCTGTTACAAGGCTAAATTCACTAGTTGTTGCACCCTTAAACTGGTTTAAGAAACTTGGATCTGTCTTAGCTCTCATACCAAGACCAGCTGTTTCACCAATTGAAAGGATTGAAGTTCCAAGGTATTCGCCACTAACGCTTAAACCTACTGAGAACTTAATGTCTCCAGCGTAACCGTCATGGGCTGTAACTGTAATAACATAACCTACTGTTTCACCGTTACTTGTTCCCTTTACAACTTCTGATATATCATCCTTAGAAAAATCTGTTGTGCTCTCCTCAAGTAAAGAACTAAGGTAAGCGGCATCGTCAGCATTTTCCTCAGAATATATTACATCAAATTCACTAGCATCTGCTAAAACTGTTTCATAAGCTTCCTGCTTTGCCTTTTCATTCTGTGCAGCAATTGGCTCTTTTGTTACCTGATAAACAAGACCAAGTAAGACACCTGCTACTAAAGTAATGATGAAAAGAACTGAGGCATCTTTAATAATCTTTCCCATAATTTAAGCTACCTCCTTCTTCTTTTCTGGTTTCTTCTTACCAAATGATCTTGGAACTGTAACTCTTTCAATTAGAGGTACAAGTAAGTTAGAGAAGATGATTGCATATGAAACGCCTTCTGCTGAACCACCATACATTCTAAAGATAAATGTAAGAATACCAAGTAAGCAACCAAATACTAACTTACCATTAGGTGTGATTGGTGATGTTACATAATCTGTTGCCATAAAGAAGGCACCAAGAAGTAAACCACCGCCACAGATTTCGCAAGCTAAGTAATAAAGGTCAAACTGATGTCCTGGTGCAAGTAAGAAGATAAGTACTGCAAAACTTGCAACGTAAGCCACTGGAATTCTCCAGTTAATAATCTTCTTACAAAGAAGGTAAATAGCACCAATAAGTAAACAAATTGCAGATGTTTCACCAATAACACCAGCTGTTGTACCAATAAACATATCAAGTAACTTTGGTGAATTAGCAACTACCTCTGCACCTGGCTTTAAGATAGCAAGTGGTGTAGCGCCAGAGTATGCATCAACTGCAAATGAATTATTAGTAACGAAGTTTGTCATTGGGCCTGTATATGCAATAAGTAAGAAGCATCTAGCACCAAGGGCAGGGTTCATAAAATTCTGTCCTAAACCACCAAATAACTGCTTAACAATAATAATTGCAAAAGCACAACCAACAATTTCAAATCCCACATTAAGTGTTGATGGGATATTAAGTGCAATAAGTAAACCAGTAACTGCAGCACTTAAGTCAGATACTGTAACTTTTAAATGCATAAAATACTGATATACGGCTTCAAAAGCTATACAAGCTACTACGCCGACAATAATACGAATTAATGCATCAAATCCAAAATTATAAATTCCAAATAGCGAAGCAGGTGTTAAGGCAATTAAAACATCGCGCATAACTGACTGAGTAGTTACCTTACTACGCACATGTGGATTAGTGGAAACGTTAAATTTCTCGCTCATGTTTTTATTCCTTTCTACTTCTTTCTTCTATTAGCTAAGACTCTCATTCTCATAGACTTAATCTGCTGTGTAAGAGGTCTCTTTGCTGGACATACATATGAACAGCTACCACACATTACACATTCCATACCATCAAACTTTGTAAATCCTTCTTCATCATTACGTGAAGCGAATTCAGCAAGCTTTGTTGGAAGTAAATGTTCTGGACATCCTTCAGCACATCTACCACATCTAATACATGCACTAGCATCAATCTTTGATACGATATCTTCTTCAAATACAAGTAAAGAAGAACTTCCCTTAACAACTGGTACATCAAGGCTATACATAGAGAAGCCCATCATAGGACCACCTGAGATGTACTTTTCTGGTTCGCCCACAGGACCGCCAGCAGCCTCAAGTAACTGTCTGTAGTTTGTACCAAGCCATACATAGAAGTTTCCAGGATTCTTAACGCCATCACCTGTAACTGTACAGATTCTCTTTGTAAGTGGTTTACCCTCAATTACTGCAAGGTAAATTGAAAATGCTGTATCAACATTATGTACGATACAACCAGCATCAGCTGGAAGCATAGACGAATTAATTTCTCTCTTAGTAGTAGCGTAAATTAAGCTACGTTCACCACCCTGAGGATACTTAGTCTTTAATTCCTTGACTTCAATATCAGCTTCTGATTCAACTAACTTCTTCATTTTCTTAATAGCTTCAGGCTTATTATCTTCGATAGCAATAATACCCTTAGCATGATCAAATAACTTAAGTGCAATCTTAAGACCCATTACAACCTTATCGCCTTCTTCTAAGAGTCTGCGATAATCTGATGTTAAGTATGGTTCACACTCTGCACCATTAATAATAATGTAATCAATATTCTCTGGATTTTTTGGTGATAACTTAACGTTAGTTGGGAAACCAGCTCCACCCATACCAACAACACCGGCAGCCTTAATTTTGTCTAAGATTTCTTCTCTAGTTAAATCTTCAAATTTAGACTCCTTATACTCTATCTCCTTATACTCTCCATCATTCTCAATAATGATAGAATTGCACTTGCCACCTGTTGCAAGTGTTCTAGGCTCGATTGCTTTAACAGTACCAGAAACAGATGAATGAATATTTGCGGATACGAATCCACCAGCTTCTGCGATTAGCTGACCAGCCAAAACATAGTCACCCTTGTTTACAAGAGGTTTGGCAGGTGCTCCAATGTGCTGTGAAAGCGGAAAAACCATCTCTCCTAGGGCAGGGAATAATTCCTTAATAGGCTTATCTTTAGATAACTCTTTGCCATCGAAAGGATGTATACCTCCCTTAAATGTACACTTTCCCATTGATTTCTCTCCTTTTTTTTAAAATTGCTCATGCCTAAAGTGTTTGTTATAAATCAAACAAAGTCCTTAAACGAAAAATAACTCACTAAAAGGCCTAAAAAATTAGAACTTTTGGTGAGTTAGATTTTGAGCACTTACCATTAAAGCTTAATGATAAATTTTAACTAAAATCTCTTTACTTGATTATTTTATATCATTAAGAAAAATAAATCTACTTTTTTTTGCATATATTTTCGTATATAATAGACAAAGAATGATATTTTCTTAACAGTGTTTTTTGTGAAATTTATATCAAGGGAGGCAACAAATTGTATACTGTAAACAAACAAATCGTTGATACAAATCTTTTAAAAAGTATAGATAATTTTTTAACAATATTTAATAAAAGTCGCACAAATACTGTGTTTTTCGATATAGAAACCACTGGTCTTTCCGCTAAAAATTCCATGATTTATCTCCTAGGTTACATCAAATTTAATGGTAAAAACTGGGAATTAAATCAGCTATTTTGTGAGAAGGCTGAGGATGAAATTGCCCTAATTTTAACCTTTAATAAGGTATTATCCGGAGTAAATGTACTAAATTTAGTACACTATAACGGGGACAGTTTTGACATTCCTTTCCTAAAAAAGAGGGCGAAATTTCACGAATTACCAATTGAGAAGGAATTCTTACAGGAAAATTCTTATGAATCTATGGATCTTTTTAAAATTATTAGAGCCTATAAAAATAAACTTCCCATTGAAAGCCACAAGCAAAAGGACGTGGAAAAGTATCTAGGCTATGAAAGAAAAGATAAATTTAGCGGTAAGGAGCTTATTAAGCTCTTTAAGGACTTTATTGCCTTTAAAGAGGAAGAAAAAAGAGAGTTAATCCTTTTACACAATCACGATGATTTAATGGGCATGCTTCATATATTACCTACTACTGCCCTAAGCCAGCTTGAATTTATAGCTAACAATAAGGTCTATCTAGAGAATCTACTTAATAGCGAAATAAATAAAGAGGCTAAGTTAGACTTTCTTCTAGAGGAAAAAGACTTACAATCAGAAATTAATCTTTCTTTTAAGCTTCTCGCCCCACTAGCTAGTGACTTTAATTTTAACTCTGACTACTTTTCTTTAAAAATAACTAAGGAAAATGTATCTATAAAGATAAAAGTAATTAAGACGGAGTTGAAGCATTTTTATAAAAACTATAAAGACTACTTCTTTATACCAAATGAGAATAAGGCAATACATAAATCTGTGGCCAACTATATTGATAAAGAGTTTAGAATAAAAGCGACAAAGGAGAATTGTTATATCTGTCATACTTCTAGATTTATTCCGGTCTTTGAGGAATTTGAGGAGATAAACATTTTCAAAGAAAGTTTTGAAAAAAATGACCTCTTTATGGAATTAAAGGATATGGAGACAATAAAAAAAGCGGCATACCTAAGTGTATTAATTAAGTACGCCGCTAATTCATATTAGTTTAAGTGCTAGTTTTCCCTTTCCCAAAAGAAAAGTTTAAGGCTTTAGGTCTTAGACTTTTCTATAGAAGAAGAGCTCGTCAAAATCATAGCCTAATTCCTTATGATTTATGATCTGCTCAGTGTTTCCAACAAAGAGGCAGCCATCCTTTACAAGGGACCTGTTAAACTTTCTATAGATTTCATCCTTAGCCTCTTCTGTAAAGTAAATCATTACGTTTCTGCAAACGATTAAATGGCAATTTGAAGGATAACTATCCTTTAAAAGATTTGCCTTCTTAAAATCTACGCACTTCTTGATTTCATCTGAAATCTTAAAGTATCTATCACCCATCTTTTCAAAATACTTGTCCTTGTATTCCTTTGGAAGTCCTGATAGAGAATTTGCTCCATAAACGCCATCCTGGGCCTTTTCTAAGACCTGCGAATCAATGTCTGTGGCATAGATTTTAACCTTATTTATTGGTACTAGCTTTGCCATTACCATTGCTAGAGAATATGGTTCATCACCTGTTGAACAAGCTGCAGACCATATCTTAAGATTCTGACCAAATTTACTAATTAAATCAGGTAAAATCTCATTCTCAAGAGTCCTCCATAAATTAGGATTTCTATAGAATTCCGACACATTAATAGTTAGATAGTTTACAAACTCATCTAACTTTTCCTTGTCTGTCTTTAGGGCTTTAGAATAAGTCTCATAATCCGGGAACTTATTACGGGAAATTAAAGTATCAATACGTCTTTTCATTTGCCTTTCTTTATAGGCATTAAGATCAATTGAAGTTGTCTGGAAAACAAACTTCTTGAAATCTTCGTAATCTTTAATCATGTTGCCTCTTTCCTGCGATTGGTCACGAACAATCACATATTGTATAAAAAGTTTATATGGATATTATAGCATGGATAGACTTTATAAACAAGAAATATAATAATTGTAATTTTTATACAAATTGGTGGAATTCGTATAATATCGACTATCCTCTCATATGTCGTCATTGATAGTTTTTATTTATAAAAATGTCAGCATAGTATATAATTAGTTAAAACGAGGAACTTATTTAAACTTGAGGTATTTTTATGAATGAAGAAGAATTAATTAAAAGAAAAATTATAGATACAGCCAACCAGGCTTATAAAACTAATAGCTTTGCCTTCACTAATTTCCTTAGTCTTGCAGAGCTTAGCATTTATCACAGCCTATCAAAGGAGCTAAACTTTATAGAGTCAAAATGCTTTGGTGGTTATGAATCTAGTGAGCGAAATATAATTCGCTTTGGAAGTGAGGAAAACTTAGGCTATAGTCTAGATTTTCCAATAAAGCTAATAAAGATTTCACCCCTTACTCCAAAGTTTTCTGAAAAACTAAATCACAGGGACTATCTAGGAGCCCTTATGAATCTTGGAATTAAAAGGGAATTGCTAGGGGACATCGTTATAAAGGATTTAGATGCTTATCTATTTTGCCTAGATCATATAAGTGATTTTATTATCGATAATCTAGATAAGGTTAGACACACCAATGTTAAGCTTGAAATTATAGAGGATGCCAATTTAGAAGGAATAGAAAGTAAAAAGGAAGAACTAGAACTTATTGCTGCCTCAGCCCGTCTAGATGCCGTCGTATCTTCCATTACAAAGCTTTCTAGAAGCAAGGTAAAGGATTTATTCCTTTCAAAGAAAATCTATGTAAATGGCCTTCTAAATGAAAATGTAAGCTATAAGCTAAAGGATAAAGACATCCTTGTAATTAGAGGCATAGGAAAGTTTAATTTCCTTGGGAACGGTAAAGAAACCAAAAGCGGCAGAGTTTATGTGCATTTAGAAAAATATATTTAAGAGCAAAAAATAACGCAGATTTTGAAATTAATCAAAATCTGCGTTTTATTATTAGATTGATATCAATTGCTATGCAATTGAAACATTATTCAGCATCAACTGTCTCTTCGTTGTTATCTTCTGATAATGCCTTAACTGAAAGAGAAATCTTCTTGTCAGCATCATTGAAATCTACAACCTTAGCTTCTACTTCCTGGCCAATTGTTAATACGTCTGATGGCTTATTAACGTGTTCCTTAGAAATCTGTGAAACATGAAGAAGTGCATCAATACCGTCTTCTAACTGAATGAAAGCACCAAAGTCTGTCATTCTAGCTACCTTACCCTTTACAACGTTGCCGATAGCATACTTAACATCAGCGCCGTTCCATGGGTTAGCATCTGGATACTTAACAGAAAGAGCAATCTTCTCACCATTGATTTCCTTGATGAATGCCTTTACTGAATCTCCAACCTTATATAACTTCTTAGGATTCTCTGTTCTACCCCAAGACATTTCTGAAATATGAAGAAGACCATCAACACCACCTAAATCGATGAATGCACCGAAGTCTGTTACATTCTTAACTGTACCTTCGATTGTATCGCCTTCCTTAATCTTAGCAAGTAAAGCCTTTGAAGCTTCTGCCTTCTTAGCAAGGATAATCTGCTTAGCATCACCAATGATCTTACGATTCTTTGGATCATATTCTGTTACAACAAATGTAATTTCCTTACCGTTAAATACTGATAAATCCTTTACGAATGAATCAGATACAAGTGAAGCTGGAATAAATACTCTTGACTCTTCAACAATTACTTCTAAACCACCCTTAATTGACTTAGCTGTTCCTGTGATTTCTGTGTGATTGTTAAAGCTATCTTCTAATGTCTTATTGCCGTTATCAGCAACAAGCTTTCTATATGTAAGAAGGACCTGACCTTCTCCATCATTTGTCTTTAAAACCTTAACTGTTAAAGGATCGCCTACCTTAACTGCTTCTCTTAAATCCATACCAGGTGTTGATGTGTATTCATTACGTGTAATAATACCATCTGCCTTATAGCCGATGTTAAGAATGATCTGGTCTTCCTTAACGTCAATTACAGTACCTTCAACAACCTCTCCTGTATGAATTTCTTTCCATTCTGAATTATCTAACATCTCTGCAAAACTCTGTTCTGACATTAGTATAAACCTCCTCGATGATATTCTGTGGGGTCGAAGCCCCTGCTGTAATACCTATGTAGTCTGACGAACTAAGCTTACTAAGCTCAAGATCATTTATTGTTTGGATATAGAACGTATTTGGACATTCGTTCAAACAAATCTCATACAGTTTACGTGTATTGGAACTGCTGCTGTCTCCGATGATAATCATCGAATCTACTTGGCTAGCGATTTGTCTAGCCTCGGTCTGACGTTCCTCAGTAGCATTACAAATCGTATTACGAATAGAAATATTGTAACCTTTTTTACTTAAAATTTCAACTAATTCTTGAAATTTCTTATAATTAAAAGTCGTTTGTGATACTATAACTACATTTCTACTAGGGTCTAGCTTAATATTTTCAGCTTTTTCCTTAGTATCCACAATGAAAACCTCACCTGTTGCCCAGCCTTTAATGCCCTCAACTTCCGGGTGATTCTCATTACCAATAATAACTATTTGAGATCCCTTAGCGCTTTCTTCCTTTACAATTTTATGTATCTTTAAAACAAAAGGGCAAGTTGCATCTACAATTTCCGCTTTTGTTGCTCTAAGAGCGTCTTCAGTTTTCTTAGAAATACCATGAGATCTAGTAATAATAGTGGCTGTAGTTGGATTGATTATTTCACTAGCATCCTTAATTACCTTGACCCCATTTTTTTCTATATCTTCTACTACACAAGCATTATGTATAATTGGCCCATAGGTATAAACATTTTCCATGCCAAAACGATTATACACCATATCTACAGCTCTTTTAACCCCAAAACAAAAACCTGCTGATTTTGCCAATATAATTTTTGCCATATTTTATCCTTTCTTTAATCTAATCTGATTAAATTTATTTTTCTTTTCTTTGGTCAATTAAATTCTTAATATGAGCTACAACCTCTTCAATCGTCATATTAGAGCTATCTACTAAAACTGCATCCTCTGCCTGCTTTAGTGGAGAAATATCTCTGTGAGAATCCTGATAGTCTCTTTCTTCAATGTCCTTTTTTATAACCTCAAAGTTAGCATCCTCACCCTTTGCAATTAATTCATCATATCTTCTCTTAGCTCTTGCATCGCTTGTGGCAGTTAGGAATACCTTTAAAAATGCATCAGTTAATACTACGCTACCAATATCCCTGCCATCCATAATTACCGCATTCTTTCTTGCAAGCTCTCTTTGTAAGTCCACAAGCTTAGTTCTAACAGCACTATACTTAGAAGTCTTTGAAGCCATCTTGCCTGTAGCCTCTTCTCTAAGTAAATGTGTCACATTAGTTCCATTTAAAATAACCTGCTGTACTCCGTCTTTGTACTCGATATCGATGTTTACATTTTCACATGCCTTACTAACTGCTGCCTCATCATCAGGATTCACCTTATTCTCGTTAAAATAAATAGCCATAGCTCTATACATAGCGCCTGTATCCACGTAAATGTATGATAGCTCCTTTGCTAAAAGCTTTGCTATTGTACTTTTTCCTGCTCCTGCAGGTCCATCTATTGCTATTGAATTAGTCATATTATCTCCCTTTTACTTATTTATTGCTCTAACATATGTGAACCACAAGCATAGGCCATTGACCAAGCCATCTGTAAATTAAAACCACCTGTTAGGGCGTCTACATCCATAACCTCACCTACAAAATAAAGTCCTGAAACCTTCTTAGATTCAAGAGTCTTTGGATTGACCTCCTTACAATTAATACCCCCTTGAGTAATAATTGCCTCATTAAAGCCTCTAAGATTTGTTAGAGTTAAGTGGAAATTCTTTAAAACCTCAACAAGTCTTAGTCTTTCCTCTCTCTTTATCTCATTGACCTTCTTGTTTGGATCAATGCCTGTCATCTCAATGATTATAGGAATAATCTTCTTTGGAAGTAGCTTATCTAGTGAATTCTTAAAGGCCTTATTCTTTAAGTCGTCAAAATCTCTTAAGATTCTCTCATCTAGCTGCTCATTAGAAAGCGCAGGCTTTAAATCAATATAAAGGTCTAGATGCTTATCCTTTAAAATCTTAGCAATCTTACTACTTGCTGAAAGAATGATCGGACCACTTACACCAAAGTGAGTAAAAAGCATTTCTCCAAAGTCGGAATAAAGCTCTTTTTTACCGTCATATACGCTAGCTGTAACATTTTTTAAGCTAAGACCCATTAATCTATTAATAAAGTCTTCCTTTACCTGAATAGGCACTAAGGCAGGATAAAGGTTAGTTACATCAATGCCAAGCTCTCTTGCCCACTTATAGCCATCACCTGTAGAACCTGTCTGTGGATAGGAAATACCACCTGTGGCAACTACAATTCTGTCGGCATAAATAGTTTCTTCCTTGTCATTATTAATGTGCTTAAGCTTTACAGCTGAAACCTTACTATTATAGTTTTCATCTTTGTCTCCTAGTCCATTAGTTAAAATTTCAAGGACTTGGCAATTTAACATAATCTTAACTGAAAGGTGATTCAATTCATTTTCCAAAACCCTAATAACATCTGAAGAGTGGTCAGATTCTGGGAAAACTCTATTGCCTCTTTCCACCTTAATCTTTAGGCCAAGCTCATCTAAAAAGCCCATCATATCGTAATTAGAAAAGGCCGCAAGACTGCTATACATAAATTTCTCATTAGAAACTATAGCATTTCTTATATCGTCCTCATCCCCGGCATTAGTCACATTACATCTGCCCTTACCAGTAATAAAGACCTTCTTTCCTAATTTCTCATTCTTCTCGATTAAGGTTACATCTAATCCATATCTAGCGGCTGTAATGGCAGTCATCATACCTGCTGCCCCGCCACCAATTACTATTACATTACTCATATCAAAATTCCTTTTATTAAAGTTAATCAAGAATTCTAAATTATATCATGATTCTTACATCCTTTCCATTTTAAACTACAAACATGATTAAAACAATCCTTTACCAAAAGAAAAAAAATTGAACTCAATCTATTATGGAAATTAAATTAATTTCTGTTATAATATGGAGATATCGCAATTTAAAGCGTTAAAGTAAAAAAGAATTCCGGGAGTATTTTATGGAGAGAGAAAATTTTGGTACACGTCTTGGCTTCATCTTAGTAAGTGCAGGATGTGCAATTGGCATTGGTAATGTCTGGAAATTCCCATACGTTGCTGGCCAAAACGGCGGAGGTATTTTTGTTTTATTTTACCTCTTATTTTTATTTATTATGGGTGCGCCTATATTATCTATGGAACTAGCTATAGGTCGAGCTAGTAGAAAAGGTGTTATTAAGGCTTACAAATCCCTAGAACCTAAGAAGTCTAAGTGGCATATTCATGGCTACATTTGCATGCTTGGCTGCTTACTTCTTATGATGTATTACACAACAGTATCAGGTTGGATGTTAAACTATGCCTTTAAATTTGCCACAGGTCAGTTTGCAAAGGTAACTAATGATGGTGTTGAAAATGTATTTAATACTATGCTAAATAGCCCAACACAGATGCTTACCTTCATGGGGATTTCAGTAATAGTTGGTATTATAGTTTGTAGCTTTGGTTTACAAAACGGTATTGAGAAGATCACTAAAGTAATGATGTTATGCCTTATCGGTCTTATTATCATTTTAGCAATTCATAGCTTAACATTAACTAGCGCTAAGGAGGGCCTTAGTTTTTACCTTCTTCCTAATATTGAAAATGTAAAGACAGTGGGACTTGGAAAAGTGATTACTGCTGCCATGAATCAGAGCTTTTTCACCCTTTCAATAGGAGCTGCCTCAATGGAAATTTTTGGTAGCTATATGAGTAAAGATCATGGTCTTGCTGGCGAAGCCCTACGTATTAGTATCCTTGATACCTTTGTAGCCATTATGTCAGGTCTTATCATTTTCCCAGCATGCTTTTCATATAATGTTGAAACAACTGCAGGTCCATCCCTCATTTTTATTACTCTACCTAAGGTATTTATTAATATGCCTTATGGCAGAATTTGGGGAAGTTTATTCTTTATATTTATGACCTTTGCATCCCTTTCAACTGTAATTGCTGTTTTTGAAAATCTAATCGCCTCAGGCATGGAAAACCTTAATATTTCAAGAACTAAGTCCTCAGTAATTCATTTAATCATTTTACTAGTAACTTCAATTCCATGTGCCCTTTCCTTTAGCCTTTTAAAAAAAGTATCGCTAATTAAAGGCATGGGAATCCTTGATAGTGAAGATTTCTTAGTAAGTAACCTTATTCTTCCAATAGGTGCCCTTATAATCCTAATCTTTTGTGTTACAAAATGGGGCTGGGGCTTTAATAACTACCTTGAAGAAGCCAATACAGGTAAGGGAATTAAAATTCCAAAATGGACAAAATATTATTTTAGATTTGTACTACCAATACTAATTATTATAATTATTATTCAGGGCTTAGTATAAATCTTCGTTATTAAATATCACCTTTCAAGAAGGAAAACTAAAAGGAGCCTTAAAGGCTCCTTTAATTTTGTCAGTTTATTTAGTTTTATCAATAACGTCTGATTTAAAAGACTTTTCATCAATTACTTATCCATCTATTTATCAGACTTCATAAAGCGCATCTTACTTTCTTTAAGCTTTGCTCTATTAATAGACATCACTCTTATCTTCTTTTCTTCTTTATCCTTGTTCATACTGTTATTAATTTCATTAACAGTAGTCTTAATCTTATTATTACAATCCTCACAATATTTGCCTGTAAAGATCATACTTCCACATCGCTCGCATCTAAGAACAATGTCAGAATCCGGAGTAATTTCTAAGCGCTCTTCTCTAAGCCATTCCATTAACTGGTTATGGCTAACATCAAAAAGCTCCTTTAATTTCTTCTCTGTGGTTCCAGGATTATCCCATAAATAATCTTTTATCTGCCTTAGTAAATTCTCTTCATCTTCTCTACAATTAGGACACATATTATATTTATCAAAATAATCCTCAAACATACTATTACATTTACCACAAACCTTTATCATAATAAATTTCCTCAATAATACGTCTCAATCATCTATGTTTCCTAATTTAATAATAGCATATATTCGTTCGCTAACCAATATAAACTGTTAGAATATTTAGAACTGTAAATACTTATTAAACTCTTCTAATGCAGACTTTAATTCATCTACATCCCTTTCATTATAATCAGATACATAGAAAAATTCTGTCCAGCTACCAACGTCAATCTTCCATTCGTTATCAAGCTGTCTAGCCTTCATGTGCATTGCATTAAATCTATGATTTTCCATATAATCTGACATATCTGAAATAGCATCATCTACATTGTTAACTTCGGAAATAAATACTCTCTTACCATTACCATTTGAAAATTCTACTCTCATTATATTCACCTTTTTTCTTAAATTTTTATATGTAAACGTTTTCACAACTTACATATTAGTTGATATAATACAGTAGCAATATATAAATTACAAGTGACTTTACAAAAAATTAACAAAAAGGACAAGAAATTTACTCTTGCCCTTTCCTTAAAACTACATATTTACTTACTCTAGCGTAATTCTATAATTTATTTTTATAGCTATTCTTCAAATAAGCTTTCTGGTAAATACGAAAAGATGTATGTAACATCTGAATTTTCTACTTCTTCTCTTGAAAATGTAATTCCCCCAGAAGTTTCACAATCAAGGTAATATCCAGATAAATCATTGTAAATTACCTTATCTCCAGTTTCTAAATCTGCTTTATTTGCTTCTTTAGTCCCTTCTTCTGTTTGCTTGTATAAGGTATTATTATTTTTACTTTCATTAAGCGAATTAGTAGTTGCTTTAACAGCATATATACTCGTTAAGGATATAAAAACTGCCAGTAAAGAAACTACGCCTAATTTTATAAATTTCTTTCCCTTCATAAAAACCTCCAATATACTAGTTATTGATAATTTTCTTATACAATAGTCTTAAAGATTGCTACCCCCTTTCTCTATTTATAATAAAAATAATTTTATAAACACAATCTATATTAATAATATACATTTCTTTCAAATATATCAACATTTTCTTAACAAATATATAATTTAAAAATCATAAAAAGGAGCACTTATAAAAGTGCTCCTTCTAAACATCAGTATTTAATTACGATACTACACTGGATATGCCTTATTCTCACTATCCACCTTCTTAGAATCCACTTTTGATTCCTGAGCTTCTCTATACTTAAAGAATTCAGTAGCTACCTGTGGGAAGAGGGCGTAACTTAATACGTCTTCATCCTGTCTTGCATATTGCTTTACAATAGGGTCATTACGATACTTTTCAAGCTGTGGCTCAATTAAGTCTGCTGGTCTACAAGTAATTGGCTCCTTATCGCCAATAGCCTTCTTTTGAACCTCTTCATTAAATGGCTTAATTGTCTTACCAAATTCACCTGCTAATACCTTTTTTGACTCCTTAGTAATCATCTTATATCTTTCACCCTGTAGGACGTTTAGTACAGCCTGTGTACCTACAATCTGTGATGAAGGTGTAACAAGAGGTGGTTCACCATAATCCTTACGAACTCTTGGAATTTCCTCTAATACAGCCTGATACTTATCTTCTGCTCCAGCTTCCTTAAGCTGTGATACAAGGTTAGATAACATACCACCAGGTACCTGATAAAGTAAAGTCTTAATATTAACACCTAATACCTTAGTGTTCATAAGACCAGACTTAAGAGCTTCTTCTCTCATTGGCTGGAAGTAAGCAGCGATTTCTGCAAGTAACTTTTGATCTAATCCTGTATCATAAGGTGTTCCCTTAAAGGTTTCTACCATAACCTCAGTTGCTGGCTGGCTAGTACCCATTGAGAATGGTGACATAGCTGTATCAATAATATCAGCTCCAGCCTCAACTGACTTAAGATATGTCATTGAAGCTACACCTGAAGTATAATGAGTATGCATTTCAATAGGTAAATTTGAACCTGCCTTTAGAGCCTTAACAAGCTTTGTAGCCTCATATGGAACAAGCAAGCCTGCCATATCCTTTATACAGATAGAATCTGCACCCATCTCTTCAATAGCCTTGGCAGTCTTTTCCCAGTACTCTAGTGTATAAGCATCACCAAGGGTATATGAAAGAGCGATTTGAGCATGTGCCTTAGGATTTTCCTTCTTAACTAACTTAACTGCATTAACTGCTGTTTGTAAATTTCTTAAATCATTAAAGCAATCAAAAATTCTAATAATATCAATACCGTTAGCAATTGATTTTTGAACAAAATATTCAACTACATCATCAGCATAGTGATTATAACCTAAGATATTCTGTCCTCTAAAAAGCATCTGTAACTTAGTATTCTTAAAGCCATCTCTTAGCTTTCTTAGTCTTTCCCATGGATCTTCCTTTAAGAAACGAAGTGATGCATCAAATGTAGCACCGCCCCAACATTCTACTGCATGGTATCCAACCTTATCCATTTTATCTATAATTGGTAGCATCTGCTCTGTTGTCATTCTTGTTGCAATAAGTGACTGATGAGCATCTCTTAAGACTGTTTCTGTAATCTTAAGAGGCTTTTTAATTTCTTCTGCCATTTTTTATCCCTCCAATTTTAATATATGCCAAACATTGCCATAAAAGTTCCTGCTGCAACTGCTGTACCTATAACACCTGCTACATTAGGTCCCATAGCATGCATAAGTAAGAAGTTACTTGGATCTGCTTTTGCGCCTTCCTTTTGTGAAACTCTAGCTGCCATTGGAACTGCTGATACACCAGCTGAACCAATAAGTGGATTAACCTTGCCATGAGTAAAGAAGCACATTAACTTACCAAATAATACTCCTGCTGCCGTACCAAACATAAAGGCAATAAGGCCAAGACCAACAATCTTTAAAGTGTCAAGGTTTAAAAAGGCCTCTGCACTAGTTGTGGCACCAACTGATGTACCAAGAATAATTACAACAATATACATTAAAGCATTAGATGCTGTTTCAGATAACTGCTTTACAACACCTGATTCTCTAAATAAATTACCTAGCATTAACATACCAACAAGTGGTGCTGTTGTAGGCAAAATCATTACAACTACGATAGTTACAATAATTGGGAATAGAATCTTTTCAAGCTTAGATACAGGACGAAGCTGTTCCATCTTAATAGCTCTTTCCTTCTTAGTTGTAAGTAGTTTCATAATTGGTGGCTGAATAATAGGTACAAGTGACATATATGAATATGCTGCAACTGCAATTGGACCCATATATTTTGTCTGACCTAACTTACCTGCAAGGAAAATTGATGTAGGACCATCTGCGCCACCAATAATAGAAATTGCTGCTGCGGCCTTATCTGGGAATCCCATAAAGATAGCCATTATGTAAGCTGCAAAAATACCAAACTGGGCTGCAGCTCCAAGTAAGAAGCTCTTAGGATTAGCAATCAAAGGACCAAAATCTGTCATAGCACCAACTCCAAGGAAAATTAAAGAAGGTAAGATGCTCCATTCATCTAACAAATAAAAGTAATGTAATAAACCGCCTACGCCATTACTTGAATCCTCTATAGCAAGCATAATATCTGGATAGAGATTTACAAGTAACATACCAAAGGAAATTGGTACAAGTAGGAGAGGTTCATATTCTTTTTTTATAGCTAAATACATAAAAAACAACGCAACCAAAACCATTATGTAATTGCCCCATGTAAGTCCAAAGAAGGCTGTCTGGTGTACGAGGTTTCCTAGTGTGCTTATAATATAACTCATTGAAATCCCTCCAAGAAACTATTCTTAATTTAAAGAAGCTAATAACTGACCTGATTCAACTGACTCAGATGCAGCTACATTAACTGATGCAACTACGCCATCCTGTGGTGCCTGAATCTCATTCTCCATCTTCATAGCTTCAAGTACCATAAGTACATCACCCTTCTTTACTGAATCTCCAGCCTTAACATTAAGCTTTAAAATCTTACCAGGCATTGGTGCATTTACCTTAATAGCACCTGCTGCCCCTGTACTAGCTGGCTTAGCCACTGCCTTTGGAGCTGCTGCCTTAGTTGTACTAGCCTGACTAGCTGTGCTTACTCCTGCACCATTTTCTTCTACACTAACCTCATAAACATTACCATTAACTGTAATTGTATAATTCTTCATTAATCTAATCCTCCATATCTAGATTATTATTTTTTTTAAAATGTATCGCTATATTATCTTACTCGTCTAATAGAACGAACTACTAAGCCGTTTGAACTAGCCTCGCCCTCATAGGCAGCTATAGCTGCTGAAATAACTGCCACAAGCTCATAATCATCAACTAAGTTTTCTTCTGCTTCGGTATTAGTTACATTTTCATCTAAAGCCTTATTAGTTTCAGGAGCGACTTCTTTATTAGTCTTTCTATTCTGGAACTTATTAATGTACTTAAAGAGTGAAATAATAAAGGAAATAAATATTAATACAACAAATACTGTTCCCATACCGATTAAAGTATTCATTCCTGCCTTAGCCAACTTTTGAGCTGTAGTATATGTAGGATTAATAGCTGCACCTGAAACGTAGTAGTTTTCATCGATTGTAAACTCAAATACAACCTTGTCATTCTTCTCGTAAGCAGCCTCTACACTAATAACACATAAATCTCCAGTTTCTTCACTTACCTCAATATCAATAGAAGCTAAGTCTATAGACTTTAAAGCACCTAGCTCATCTCTTGTAGCATTCCAGCTATTATAGAGCTGAATTGTGGCATCATTAAAGCCATAGTAGTTAATTATATATCTTGTCTCTGTCTTGTCATAAAGTGTAATGTTATTATTAGCATCTTCAACTAAATCACTAGCACTTGTCTTATCTAGATACTCAAGGAAATCAACGACCCAAAGCTTAATAGAATTCTCGTAAGTATCAACAAATTGTTGCTTAGATTCTTGCTTTACATCAGTTGTATCTATTGTTTCATTACTATTAAAAGAACAAGCAGTTAAAGAGATACTAAAAAGCAACATACAAATTAATGATAGAACTCTTTTTAAATGTTTCTTATTCATAAAAGATTCTCCATTCTTTTAAATTGTGCCATGTTTTTTATCAGCTCTTAATTCTTGCTTTCCATAAAGCATTTCAATAGCTGCACATAAATATTGTCTTGTATATTCTGGAGCAATAATAGTATCTACATAGCCTCTCTTTGCAGCTGCAAGTACTGAATTGTTTGTCTCTTCAAATTCAGATACCTTATCTGCGATTTCCTTATTAGGATCTTCTGCCTTAGAGATTTCATCTGAGTAAATAATCTTTACTGCCTGATTTGAATCCATAGTACCTACTAAAACGCCTTCGTAAGCATATACAAAGTCAGCGCCAAGAGCCTTTGAATTCATAGCAATATAAGCACTTCCATAAGAATCACCAACTACTAAGTTAACCTTTGGTACATCTGCATTGGCAAATTCATAGGTAAGTCTAGCAACAGCTGCTGCCATCTCCTTTTCTGCCTCAAGACTTGCATCAAAGCCAGAAACATTAGTTAAAGTTACAATTGGAATTTCAAGGGCATTACAAAACTTAACAAAATCTGCTGCCTTCTTAGTACCATTAACTGTAAGGGCCTTGTTAAACTTAGCTGTCTCTTTTCCATTTTCATCATATAAAGAAAGTCTGTTAGCAACAGCACCTACCGTTACCCCATCAAGTCTAATAAAACCTGTAAACATCTCTGGTGCGTGGCACTTCTTTACTTCAATTAGGAAATTGTCATCTGAACTCTCAGCCAAAACTAGGGCTGGATCATTGACATTAGATAGAGCTGATGGACAAGTTCTATTTAAGTTATCGTTAGAAGAAATATCCACTAACTGTCCCTCTTCGTAATTAGCAGGTAAAATTGAAATTAAATCTCTAATTCCATTGGCAATCTCTTCTTCATTGCCAACAAAATCTACAACTCCTGCCTCAGCCTGGAACTTAGCAGATGCACTATCTAACTTCTCTTCGTAGTTGCCTGCTATAACGTTAGGGCTATTAACAAATAACTTTCCGCCATCCTCTAGCATAAATGTGAAATCTGAAAGCTTAGCAAGAATTGCTAAACCGCCGCCGCAATTACCATATACGGCTGTAATCTGTGGAATAATACCTGAGCACTCGCTCATCTTAGTATAAATTCTACCAAGACTATAAAGAGCATCCTGTGCCTCCTGTAATCTAATTCCTGCACAATCAAGTAATCCAATAACTGGAGCACCTGTCTTTAATGCTAAATTCATAAGATTGACAATCTTTCTTGCATGCATTTCCCCGACAGTACCATTAAGTACTGATGCATCCTGGCTATAAATGTAAACCGGATTGCCATTAATTGCTCCATAACCTGTGATAACACCGTCTGATGGAGCTTTCTTTTCCTGAATGTTAAAATCTGTAGATCTAGCAGTAACCAAACCACCAATTTCAACAAAGCTACTATCATCAAGAATTGATTGAATTCTTGATAATGCATTTGTAGTATTGCTCATTTTTCTAGCCTCCTCCAAATAATATGTTTAGTAAATGTATTACATAACTAAAATATATTTTATAATAAACTTGACCTAAAAACAAGACTTTTTGCACAAAGAAAAGCTAGATAAAATCTTAATTTTCATAAGATTTTACCTAGCTTTTGTTTTGATAATTTGTTATAGAAAAATTTGTATTTAATTTATCAATAGTTTGTCATAACCCCACCTACACTAACGCTTAGAGGTGTGGGATTTCTCCGACTGAATTAAAAATTAAGCATATAATTTCTCAATATACTTTTCAGAAATCTGATTTAGAAGTTCTTCATCATAATCACTGAATTCCTCATTAAGTAAATTTTTTACAAAATCTACTCTACTAAAAAATTTGATTTCTTCTGGAATACTATCATCCACTTCTTTATCAATATCCTCAATAAATACATTTTCCTCAAGATATTCATTAACCTTAGTAATTAATTCCTTCTCCTCTTTAGCTTCAAGCTTTAACTTCTTTGAATAAATTAAAGACCATACGCCAATTCCACAAAAGACTGCAAACATCAATATAAGGATTACATTAACCGTAATAAAAGAAGATGAATCTTTTTCTATAAGTTTAAACACTCCAAGATCATTTAATAAAACTACTATAAGACCTACAACTCCACAAAAAAGGAAAGTAAAAGCTGAAGATAAATTATCTTTATACTTTTCTTCCTTGCTATCATAAAGAGTTGGCTCTCTAAAAGCCTTTTGAGTATTTAATTCAGATATTTCCTCTTGTTTTTCCTCTTCTAGCTCTTTAGCTTCTTCTTTTTCTATCTTTTTTTCTTCCTCTGCCATTTTAACGTCTTCAAGTAATTTATCTTCAAGAACTTTTTTATAAATGTTATTAGCAAGCTCGTAGCTTGTTGGACTTACGTAAACTTCATATAGACCACTAATCTCATTAAACTCGTATTTACAATCAGAAATCTTAGAATATTCTAGAATCTCTACTAAACGACTTGCGCTATCTTCCTTTTCAAGATAGGCAAGTGCTTCGTATTCCTTAGCCTTATATGTGCTACCTGTTGAAATAACCAACTGTTCATTCTCAGATTGTTTTTTTAATTTTAAATCAAACATCTTAATTTACCTTTCATATAATTTTTACGTTTTAAATGTGATACTTCATTTAGAACAAACTATATTATAGCCTTTATTTGTGAAAAAATTAAGAAAATTATAAATTTTGTGAATTCTTTACGAACTATTTTAAAAAATACTTGCAAATAATTTTGTTTTCAAATAATATATCGAAAGTCAACTCGGGGGAGAAGAAAGGAAATACATATGCATAAAAAATTATTTTTAAGAAAAGCCAAGATAAGCTTTTGTCTTGCTTTGTCACTTTTATTTTTCTCGAGTAATCTCTTAGCATGTACTAGTGATAAAGACGAATCTCTTGATCATTCTACACAAACTGTTTATGAAGACGCTACATACTTTAGAAAAAACGTAGTATCTTTAAAAGCAGCAAATGTAGAATCTACATCCAGTGATGAAGATAATAACGAAGAAACTATTGAAGAAACCACAAGTTCAAATTCAAATAGCCAAACTCAAGCTGAAATCATTACAAGCACAATAGCCAGTGAAGCTTCAACTTCCTCATCATCTTCTAGTTCAACAAATTCACTTGCTTATAGAGCTAGTATTTCAAGCTTTACTTTTGATGAAGAAGCATATAATAACCTTGATCAAACAGCTAGTGCTTATATTGAAAACTTTAGTGTTATCAATCAAAATCCAGAGCTTCCAACAGGCTGCGAAGTTACTAGCTTAACTATGGTTTTAAATTACTACGGTTATGAAATAACAAACACAGAACTTGCAAGCAATTATTTAAACACAGGTTCACTTGGGTCTAATCCTTATGTAAATTTCGTAGGAAGTCCATTTTCTTCAAGTTCTTACGGTTGCTATTCACCAGTAATCGTAGATTGTGCCACAAGTTTTGGAGCAAATGCAATAAATATATCTTATTGTTCATATAGCGAATTACTTAATTATGTTTCGCAAGGTTATCCTGTAATTGTTTGGGGCACTATGGGTATGACCGCTACAAGATATGGTTCTTCAAGCTGGACAGATTCTGAAGGAAATACTGTAATTTGGCGTGGTAATGAACACTGTCTAGTTTTAGTAGGCTATGATGTTAGTGCTGATATTGCATACCTTGCTGATCCACTTACAGGAGCTATTGAAAGTTACAGTTTAAAAACATTTTTACAAAGATGGGTTGAACAAGATAGTCAGGCTGTGTTAGTTTATTAGTTGGAAAATATTTAGCAAAAGAGGACACTTTAATGCAAACTGACTACATAGACAAACTTTTAATAGTAACTGGCGGAAGTCTAGATATTGACTGGGCTAAATCCTTTTTAAAGGATAAAAATTACGACTATATTATTGCCGCTGATAGCGGTCTTTCACACATAAAGAATTTAGGTCTTGTGCCAAACTTTATTCTTGGAGACTATGACTCTGTAGACCCTGAGGTTTTAGAGTATTTTAAGGGTTTTGATATTAAGACTTATCCAAGAGAAAAGGACTACACTGACACTCACCTAGCTTTAATTACAGCAATTAAGCTATCTCCAAGACATATTACAATTCTTGGAGCCACAGGCAGCAGACTTGATCACAGCCTTACATCCATCGGAAATCTTAAGGCTTTGCTAGATTTAGATATAAGTGCTGAGATTGTGGACCCTCACAATAAGATTTATTTAGTGGCTGAGGGAGAAAAACACATCATTAGAAAATCAGAACAATACGGCGATTACGTCTCACTCCAGCCTTTAGGCGATAAGATGTTAATTAGCTTAGAAGGTTTTTACTATCCTCTTGAAAAGTGTGAGGTAAAGACAGGTCTTAGTCTTACTCAAAGTAATGAGATAAGTGCAGATGAAGGCGTGATTACAGTTCATGAAGGCATTGCCATTGTTGTGGAAGCTAGGGATTAGTGGGGAGTGTAATAAGACCGTAAATTAAAGGAAATAGATAATTGGAATTAAGGAAGCTTAGAGCTTTGAAACCTTGAGGGTTTTAAAAGCTCTAAGCTTTTTTAATTGCTGGGATGTGAGGTGTGGCGCTAGCGGGAGACTTTAGTAGGCCGTAGGTGTATAATTTGGGGGCGGTGGTGTGCCTTTTTGTGATGAATTTCCGGAGTTTAGCCACTAGTGGTAATCAGGGATTAGTGGGGAGTGACCAACTTATCAATATTAACTAAAAATAGCCACACACTAAATCTTTCAATTCTAATTTCTTTAGGCTCATTGTGCCTATAAATTGCAATATTGCGGGATTTAAGCACAATTTTTTTCTTCACTCTCCTATTATTATTTGAATCCTGTGCCCTAATTGCTGCTTGCTAGAAAAAAAGTCACAGGAAATTTTATAGCTGCCGGAAGTTTTTTAGATTTCTGTGCTTAAATAGGAAATTTTACTAATTTACAGGCACAATTCACTTCCTATAAGTCTCCTTGATTTCTTCCTATGAGCTCTATTATGTGCTTTTTCTCATGGTAATTAGGGTTTCTAGGCACATGGAGCCCGTAAGATTCTAAAAGAGGTCTCTGATAGGAGTTTTTTAGCATAGTGGCCTTTCCCACTTGCTTTATTTAATTTCTAGGAGAGGCCCCAAAAGGTTTTTTTCCAACTCAGAGGCCGCACTCACTTGCTTTCAACTCCCCTACTTCTCAAACAAAAAGAGGTGCGGCTTTCGCCACACCTCTCATATATAAATTGCGCCTACAATTATGATCTAGTTGTTTGATAAAAATTCGTGGATACCCTTTGCGCCTGCCTTACCAGCACCCATTGCAAGGATTACTGTAGCTGCGCCTGTTACGGCATCACCACCAGCATAAACAGCTGTCTTTGAAGTCTTACCTGTTTCTTCTTCGGCTACGATACATTTTCTCTTATTAATCTCAAGGCCCTTAGTTGTTGAAGAAATAAGTGGGTTTGGAGATGTACCAAGAGACATGATAACTGCATCTACATCCATCTCATATTCTGACCCTGGGATTTCGATTGGTCTTCTTCTGCCTGATTCATCTGGCTCGCCAAGTTCCATCTTAATAACCTTGATACCTGTTACATTACCCTTATCATCTGTAAGGATCTCTGTTGGGTTCTGTAATAAGTCAAAGATGATTCCCTCTTCCTTAGCATGATGTACTTCTTCAGCTCTTGCTGGAAGTTCTTCAAGGGAACGTCTATAAATTACATGTACTTCAGCGCCAAGTCTAAGAGCTGTTCTTGCAGCATCCATAGCAACGTTACCGCCACCAACTACTGCAACCTTCTTAAATCTAGCAATTGGAGTATCATATTCATCATCGAAAGCCTTCATTAAGTTACTTCTTGTAAGGTATTCGTTAGCTGAGAATACTTCGTTAGCATTTTCACCAGGGATACCCATAAATCTTGGAAGACCAGCACCGGAACCGATGTAAACTGCATCGAAGCCTTCATCGTTTAATAACTGATCAATTGTCATTGAACGACCAATAACTACGTTAGTTTCAATCTTAACGCCAAGCTTCTTAACATTCTCAACTTCTGCTGCCACAACAGTCTGCTTTGGTAAACGGAATTCTGGAATACCATAAACTAAAACGCCGCCGGCTTCATGAAGAGCTTCAAAAATTGTTACATCATAACCAAGCTTTGCAAGGTCACCAGCACATGTAAGGCCTGAAGGACCTGAACCAATAACAGCTACCTTCTTGCCGTTTTTCTTATCTGCACCCTTAGGTGTGATGCCATTTTCTCTAGCCCAGTCAGCTACAAATCTCTCTAACTTACCGATTGAAACTGACTCGCCCTTAATACCTCTTACACAAACGCCTTCGCACTGTGATTCCTGTGGGCAAACACGTCCACAAACAGCTGGAAGGGCAGAAGATTCACTAATTACGTTATAAGCTTCTGCAATATTGCCTTCCTTAACTTCTGCAATAAACTTAGGAATGTTAATTGATACAGGACAACCCTGGATACATCTAGCATTCTTACAGTTTAAGCATCTGCTTGCCTCAGCCTTAGCTTCTTCTAAATTATAGCCAAGACATACTTCATCAAAATTCTTATTTCTAACGTTAGGATCTTGCTCTCTAACTGGAACTTTCTTCATTACGTCCATATTTAACCTCCAATAATAGTGTTTCTATATCAATCTGACAAATTAGTCGTTACCGCAATTGCCACAGCCACCGTGGTGTGTATCACCCTCCTGAAGCTTAAGCATTGCTCTTCCTTCTTCTGTCTTATATGTCTGCTGTCTCTTCATTGCCTGATCAAAATCTACTAAATGGCCATCAAATTCTGGTCCATCAACACAAGCAAATTTAATCTCATCTCCAACCTGAAGACGACATGCGCCACACATACCTGTTCCATCTACCATAATTGGGTTCATAGAAACTATTGTAGGAATTCCTAATTCCTTTGTAAGGAGACATACGAATTTCATCATGATAAGTGGTCCAATAGCAATACATCTATCATACTTCTTACCCTGATTGTTAACTAAATCCTTTAATACGTCAGTACCCATACCTTTTCTAACATAGCTACCGTCATCTGTTGTGATGTATAAATTGTCCCCTGCAATTGCTCTTAACTCGTCCTCTAAGATGATTAAATCCTTATTCTTAGCACCAACGATAACATCACACTCAATACCATGAGCATATAACCACTTAACCTGTGGGAATACAGGCGCAGTACCAACACCACCTGCTACAAATACGATCTTCTTTTTCTTTAATTCTTCTAAATCTTCCTCAACCATTTCAGATGGGCGGCCAAGTGGACCTACAAAATCCTGGAAAGAATCTCCTGCCTTTAATTTAGCCATCTTCTCTGTAGATGCACCAACTGTCTGGAATACGATTGTAATTGTACCCTTTTCTCTATCGTAATCACAAATTGTAAGAGGTATTCTTTCTCCCTTCTCATCCATCTTTACAATTACGAACTGGCCAGGTTCACAATGGGATGCCACTCTTGGAGCTTCTACATCCATTAGATAAATCTTATCCGCTATATTTTCTGCCTTAAGAATCTTGTACATAATTTGTACCCCTTTCCTAAATTTTCTCATAATAAGCTCAATGGAAAGTTGATAAAACTTCTCATTTACTACCATTTATAATTTTAACTAATTGTTAAGTTTGTGTCAAATGAAATCAACTATTTTTTTGTTCCATTTTAATAAAAAACCTTTGTCTAGTTAGCAAACTTTTAAACAAAAAGACCATAAGAATTACCAAAGGTCAAACATTAATTAAATGTATGATTTAGTAAAACTCATGGTCTAATTTAAACTTTATTTGGCTTTACATTTTCAAAGGGAAAATGTCTCATTCTTTCAAAAGAAAATGTCTCATTCTTTCAAAAATCTTTCATGTCCTTTTTATTCAAAACTATTCTTACAAAACTAAAGTACGCTAGAACTATAGCTGCCTTCAGAGCCTGAAATAATGTAGACAGTACCATAATTAATAGAAACTCCGTAAGTGCCAATCACCTGTGAAGTCTGCTTGTCTATTAATTTGAAAATATACATAGATATGCTATCTACCTGTGTATTCGAAACATAGCTAAAGTCGGCAGCATTGCCATTGGCTAGCTTAGTTGAGGATGTAAGTACACCCTTATTTACTAGCTTGTCCTGTAAAAATGAAAGGCACTCCGCTCTAGTATATGAAGCACTGGCGCTTATCACGTAATTTCTCTTTGTCACTGAGCTTGTCTGCTCATGTTCGCTAACAATAATTGCTGAAACCACAATATTTCCAACTGGAAGCTCTACCTCATCAGTGTAGACAGTGCTTGAAGTTGTTGGTGTTGAGCCATCAAGTGTGTAGTAAGCTGTAGCGCCCTCTGGAATATTAGTTATAGAGAAAACCTGTCCCTGTGCATATGTGCCGGAACTTGGCGAAATATCTGGTGAATCTGGTTTTCCATATACTAAAATGTATTCAGCGCTGAAGGTATCACTTACAACTCCAATATTATCAACGGCAATTGCCTTAATTGTTGTAGTTCCTGTGCTTATCTTAATAGCTGTTCCGTCATATTGTGTGCTCTTAGTTGTAGGCTCACTGCCATCAACTGTGTAATAGATTGTAGTATTAGAATCTGAAGATTCAAGAGTTAGCTCAATGTCTTCATCATACTCACCAGCTTCTTTATTTGCTGTAGGTGCATTTACAATATAACTTTCTATATACTTCTTCATAGAAGTATCTTTATATTTATTAATAAGTTCTGTAAGAGATTCGCCATCCTCTAGCTTTGCATAAAGCTTTGCAAGGGCTGTAATCGCCTTATTATATTCATCATCATAAGATAAAATGTCTTTTAAAGTTTCAATGGCACTATCATAATCTTCAAGCTTATAATAGCACTCATAAAGAGCCATCTTAAGTTCAAGATTTGTCTTACCCTTTGATGTAAGGCTTGCTGTCTTTAAATAACTTGTGGCCTTAGAGTAATCACCATCATTATAGTATTCCATACCTTTATCGTAATTATAGCTATAGCTTTTCTTAGTAGAATTGTTATTAATAATTGCCACGCTAATAATTACAGCTAGTAAAATAACTACTGTTGCTGCAATCGCAATAATTGTATACTTAGTTTTCTTATCTAGCTTTTTCTTCTTATCCTCTGGCACAACTACTGTATCATCAGGATTAATTATCTTAGTATCATCCACATCATCAACTAACTTAATATCTGGCTGATACTTTAAGCTCTCCGTTTTACCTAAATCCATGTAAGCCCTAGCAACAGAAGTTTCCTCTGCTACCATCTTCTTAATAGAATCTTCTATCTCTTCATCAATTGATCTTTGATTGTTACTATCAAGGGCCTTTATATTATCAGCAATATTCTTGCCATTCTCACTCAAAATCTTATTTATCTCACCACTATTAATCTGCTTAGTGGCTTCTAAATCATTAATTTCTTCCCTTACCCTATTGTTGTTAATGACCTGTGTCTTAGCATTTAAGTCATTATCAAAATTCTTATTATTATTGTCTGACATAATAATTCCTCCAATGAATTTAACTTTTTAAGTTTAGCATAAATGGGGGATTTTCGCAAGACAGGGCGTAAAAAAAGGAGATGCGTGTGCAAGCATCTCCTTAAAAAATAAAAATATGAGGGGGAGATAGAAAGAATTAACTTTGCTATCTGTCTATTATACTAATTTTAAATTGTGTCTAAATTGTGTCCTTCAAATAAAGTATGCTTAAACTATCTAAAATTTGTTACACGAACTACACAATTTAGGGTTTTGTTGTCTACTATGGCCTTGATTGTACAAGTTCCTGCCTTTCTTGCAACAATTGTTCCATCATCATTTACTGTTGCAACTCTTGGGTTTGTACTTCTCCAAGTAACAGTATTGCCTTCATCATTTCCTATAACTGTTAAATAATAGCTATCGTACTGCTCTAAAGTTATAGAGGTTGAGCTAAGAGCTAGTGAGTGAACTGTACATTTCGCCTCAACTGATGATCCTTCACTCATTACGTAAACTTCTGCAGTTCCTGGTCCTACCGTTGTTATAAGGCCATTTTGATTAACTGTTACAATACCGGTATCTGATGAATACCAGCTATAGGCATCTGTATTTGTTACAGGTCTTACAATAACGCTTAGCTGTCTTGATTTACCATTTAACATATAAATGCTAGAGGAGTTAATCTTTAATGATGTTATATTTATTGGGGTTGTGACATAAACCCATGCTACGCCTTTTACGCCATTACCATCTGTTGAAGTAGCAGTGATTTTTACCTTACCTGCTGCCACACCAATAACTTCGCCTTGTTCATCTACTGTAGCAATACTTGTATCTGAACTTGTCCATGTAACATTTTGTACAGTTGCATTAGAAGGACTAATACCTGCTGACAAAATGACAGAGTCTCCCACTAAAATCCTTGAAGTAGAAGGGCTTACACTAATTCCCGTTACAGGATTTACCACATGTACCACACAACTTGCGCTAACGCTACTACCATCAATTGCCGTTGCTGTAATAGTTACATTTCCAGGACTAATAGCAGTTATATAGCCATTAGAATCCACACTACAATATGAATCATTAGATGAGGTCCAAGAAACCGTCTTTGTAGTGGCTGTGTCGGCCCCCACTGTGACATTGATTTTCTTCTTATCTCCTACGTTTATATAAAATTCGCTTTGATCTAAACTTACCGTTGATACATATTCAAATACTACGATGTTACAAGCCGCCGTAAGGGAGCATTCCTCTGTTGTAACCTCAATTACACAAGAGCCACCCGCCACTGCTGTAACTACGCCATTTTCATCTACTTTTGCTACTGATTCATCACTTGAAAGATAAGTAACTTTTTTATTTTCCGCATCAGTTGGTTCAATAGTTGGAATGATGGCGTACTTTGATCCTACCCATAATTCCTGATAAGATGAATTAAGTGTAATTCCAGTTACTGGCTGAGTTACAGTTACCTTACAGGTTGCATAAAGGCCTGTGTCGTCGTTGGTACATGTAATTGTAATGGCAGCGCCATCTGTTGCCTCTACGGCAGTTACCTTACCATCTGAATCTACAGTAACAAGATTTGAATTCGCACTTGTCCAAGTAAGTGTCTTATTATCTGCATTTTCAGGAAGGACTGTTGCATAAAGCCAGAATACCTGTCCCTTTCTTACTGTAATTTCTGTAGTAGTAAGTTCAATAGAAGTAATTGGCTGTTTTACATAAATTGCACAGGTTTCAACTAGGGCTGTTCCATCCGTTGACTGACAAAGGATTGTGGCACTACCACTAGCTACTGCTGTTACAACGCCCCTTTCATCTACAGTTGCAACACTCGTATTAGTAGAAGACCAGCTAACTTCTCTATTTGTTGCAGTCTGTGGAAGAACTGTGGCGGATATAGTTAAAGTATCTCCAATAGAGAGAATCTCATCTGTATGATTTAGAGTAATAGATTCCACAGGAATCGCAATTGTAATATTACACATAGCAAGATAACCACCCTCTACTGTCTGGCAGACAATAGTTACATTTCCTGAGGATACAAATGTTACTAAACCGTTCTCATCTACTGTTGCTACGCTAGTATTTGATGATGTCCAAGTTACATTTTTATTAACACCATCAGAATTAGAAGGTGTTACTGTTGCTACTAATTGATACTGTCCTACCGAAAGATTAGTAGACACACTAGTTGCATTAAGGCTAACGCCTGTTACTGCAACGGTTACATTAACAGTACAGCTTGCCATATAAAGGCCATCTTGTGAAATTACTGAAATAGTACATGTTCCACCCTTTACGCCGGTAATATCTGCTGTATAGCTAGTTCCTGTTACAGTTGCTACACTACTATCTGAAGTAAACCAATAAACTGTATTGTTAGTTGGGCTCTCCGGTGTAAATTCTAATTGCACTGTAGAGGTTGTGCCAATTGGAATATCTATAGTTGAAGGATTAATAGAAATGCCCTCAACTGGAGTTGTTACGTAAACTACGCAGGTGTCAGATTTAATGACGCCATTAATATTTTGAATAACCTTAATATGAGTCGTTCCGGCAGAGGCACCTGTTACTGTAAATGTAAGACCATCATCGGATTGTACTACTGTTACAATATCACCTGTAGGCACAACCCCTGCATCATTTGCCTGATTGGTGATTGTATAAGTAATATCCTCCTTAGTTACTTCATTAGTTACTAAGGCCTTTAAATCAAAGGAATCCCCTATATTTAAAGTGGCTGTTGTGGTACTTAGTCCAAAATCGTCAATTACTGTAATTGTATATAATAACTGATAGGTCTGATTATAGGTTGTATATAACTCATCCTGAGTCCTTGTAGCATAAATAATTGCAGTTCCAGCGCCCGTTGCTGTTACAAGTCCTGTAGAGGCATCTACCTGAAGCACAGAGGTATTTGAAGTAGACCAGGTTACCTCACTTGACACACCACTAGTATATAGCTGTAGTTGATCCTCCACATTTAAAGTAGTAGTCTCTTCTCCTTGCTTCTTAAAAGGAACAACAATATTTACTGTGTCATAAGTAAGCCAGGTACTATTTCCATTTACATCAGTAACCGTTACACCTGCAGAAAGCTTAGTAACTCCTGCTGCCACGCCACAAACATCTCCTGCAGTAACTGTTGCAATGCTTGTATCATCAATTTTATATTCCACCCCAGAACTTGTAGGTGTTGTTACATTTGAAGGCACAGTCTCATAAGTAAAGCTCTCAAAATCAGTATCATCTAAAATCATATACTTCTGACCAGAACTTAAAGTTTGAATATAGTGTCCTTGGCTATTAGCATAAGTAGAACCTTCTAGGAATTTCACTTCACCCACACAAGTAAAGTTTTTAGATAGTGCCTCCACGCCCTCTCCATCAGTAGTTCTTGCAGTAATTACAGTTTTACCACCACCCACTACTTTAAGGCTTGCTGAATTATAAGTTGAAGATACTAGTTCTACTATTCCGTCACTTGTCACATTTCCACTAGTATCATAAGTTGTTGATATAAATAAAGGATTAGAAGTTGAAGTATTACTTGTAATAGTAATAATATCGCCAATTTCATAGTAGTTTTCATTTGTAACATCTGTACCGCCTCGAGTAACATAAAATTCTACTTCTATAGGTACATTTACAGAGGCAGAAGCGGATTTAACAACAGTATCTGTGGCAATGCTACCATTTTCATCATAAGTCCTTGAATGATAAGAAACTGTTACTGTTGCTTTACCTGCACTAGCTCCATAAAGAGTTGGTCTAATAGTTTTTTCTACTGTATTCACGTAGTCGCCATCATCATCTACTAAAGCAACTACTCCAGAATTAGAACTAGTCCAAACAAGTCTATTAACGCTTGCTAGACCATTAAGAGAGGAATCTGTTGCATCTACATAATTGTCATCTGTTCCTGAAAATGTAGATGTATATAGGGCAGTTGAAGTTGATCCTTCAGTTATAGAGAGAGTAGACACATTTAATGAGAGATTTACACTTGTATCACCAATTGCAATGTAGATTGCTCCCCACACTAAAACTACAGCTAACATTGCTCCTATTGTTAGCTTCCATTTCATTCTAAGTCTCATAAACTTCTTCATACTACCTCCTAACTAGATGGTTAAATCCCTTACCCCTTCTAATAAAAATCTATATTCTAAGTTAAATATCATGCATAAATAAAGTGGCTTTTTATCCACTTCATATAAGTTATCGGCTAAATTTTAGGAAAGTTAACCCCTGGTTTAGATTTATTTTTATGAAAATGTTAAAAGACTTGGAAGTCTTATTCTTTGTGTTTGGCAATACATTTTCCTTAAATGCATAAAAAAAAGGGCATCTATAAAGATGCCCTAAAAAACACTCAAAAAGTGTTAAATTATCTCTGAACTCTAGCGCCAGCGCCACCCATGATAGCTTCAACTTCCTTCTTAGAAGCCATTGTTGTATCACCAGGTGTTGTCATAGCTAATGCACCGTGAGCTGCACCGTAGTTAACAGCTGTTTCTGCATCACCTGTTGTCATAAGACCATAGATAAGACCTGAAGCGAATGAATCACCGCCACCAACTCTATCCATGATTTCAAGACCGTCATACTGCTTAGCCTTGTAGATTTCTCCACCAGCCCAGCAAAGTGCTGACCAATCGTTAACTGTAGCTGTCTTAACTGTTCTAAGTGTTGTAGCTACTGCCTTGAAGTTAGGATATGTCTTAACTGCTTCGTTGATCATCTTCTTGTAACCTTCGATGTTAAGAGACTTAAGGTTAGCGTCGTTACCTTCGATTTCGAAACCTAAGCAAGCTGTGAAGTCTTCTTCGTTACCGATCATAACATCAACATACTTAGCGATTTCCTTGTTAACTTCCTGAGCCTTCTCTAAGCCACCGATAGCTGACCACATAGATGGACGGTAGTTAAGATCGTAAGATACGATTGTACCATACTTCTTAGCTGTCTTGATTGCAGCAAGTACAGTTTCACATGACTGCTCTGATAATGCAGCATAGATACCGCCTGTATGTAACCAACGAACACCAAGTGTACCAAAGATATAATCAAAATCAAAATCCTCTGGCTTAGCCTGAGAAATAGCTGTGTTAGCTCTATCTGAACAACCTACAGCACCACGGATACCAAATCCTCTTTCTGTAAAGTTGATACCGTTACGGCAAAGACGACCGATACCATCAGTCTTCTTCCAGCAGATAAGTGATGTATCAACGCCACCCTGAAGGATGAAGTCTTCCATAAGCTTACCAACTTCGTTATCTGCGAAAGCTGTTAATACAGCTGTCTTAAGGCCAAAACATCTACGAAGACCACGTACTACGTTATATTCTCCGCCGCCTTCCCATGCTCTAAAGTTTCTTGCTGTACGGATACGACCTTCACCTGGATCAAGACGAAGCATTACTTCACCTAATGAAACAGCGTCAAATGCGCATTCTTCAGCTGGTCTTAAATTAAGTTCCATTATTAATTACCTCCCAAAGATTTATAAATACTAAAAGATTTTACCACAAACAAGTTTAATTATCTAGAGTTTTTTAGCAATTTATGAACATACTGTAAAAATTATAAATTTTCGCAATAAAAAATTAATATTTAGCCCTTCTTTTGTTTGACAAAAAATGGCTAGAAACCTATAATTTATGGGGTTAATTTAGTTTTATTAACCATAAATTGCGTTTTAAAACGAGAGGAGATTATTATGAATAAGGTTATTGAAGAACTTGGTCTTATTGGTATCGTTCCAGTTATTGCACTTGACGATGCTAAGGATGCCAAGCCACTTGCAAAGGCTTTAATTGATGGTGGACTTCCATGTGCAGAAGTTACATTCAGAACTGAAGCTGCAGAAGAATCTATTAAGATCATGGCTAAGGAATTCCCAGAAATGATCGTTGGTGCTGGTACAGTACTTACACCAGAGCAGGCTGATAGAGCTATGAACGCTGGTGCTAAGTTTATCGTATCTCCAGGTCTTAATCCTAAGGTTGTTAAGCACTGTATCGATAAGGGATATCCTATCATCCCAGGTACAAGCAATCCTTCAGATGTTGAAGTTGCTATTGAACTTGGCTTAGATGTTGTTAAATTCTTCCCTGCTGAAGCTGCAGGTGGTCTTGCTATGATTAAGGCTATGTCAGCTCCATATACACAGATGAAGTTTATGCCAACAGGTGGTATTAACGCTTCTAACTTAAAGTCTTACCTTGACTTTAAGAAGATCGTTTGCTGCGGTGGTTCTTGGATGGTTAAGAAGGACTTAGTTGCTGCTGGTAACTTCGAAGAAATCACAAGACTTACACGTGAAGCTGTTGATACAATGCTTGACTTAAAGATTAAGCATGTTGGTGTTAATATGCCAAACGAAGAAGAGGCATTTGAACTTGCTGATACATTTAAGAAGGTATTTAACTTCGAACCTAAGAACGGCAATAGCTCAATCTTCTCAGATACAGCATTTGAAATCATGAAGAAGCCAGGTCGTGGTACTCATGGTCATATTGCTATTTCTACAAACTACATGGATAGAGCTGTTTACCACTTAGAAAAGAGAGGCTTTAAGTTTGAAGAAGCTTCTAGAGTTGTTAAGGACGGCGTATTTAAGGCTATTTACCTTGAAGGTGAATTTGGCGGATACGCAATTCATCTTGCAACAAAGTAATTTATTATTTTTGTAAAAATGTTATCTAGGCCCATTGATTACTAGGTAAATTTAATACATAAAAAAGCTTGTGAATTATATTTATCATAATTCACAAGCTTTTTCTTTTTTATAAGCTTTTTTCTTATTATTAGATTCGTGGTGCTCGCATAAGGTGCGGCCTTGCCGCTAGCTCGCACACTGTCGTGAAGTGCTCGCATTAGATGCGGCCTTGCCGCTGGCTCGCACACTTTCGTGAGGTGCTCGCATGAGATGCGGCCTAGGCCGCTAGCTCGCACACTGTCATGAAGTGCTCGCATTGGATGCGGCCTAGGCCGCTAGCTCGCACACTGTCATGAAGTGCTCGCATTGGATGCGGCCTAGGCCGCTGGCTCGCACACGTGTAGCAATTGTAAACAATTGCTACATATTAAGCAGCGTTTTGCTCGCTCTTTGTATCTGTTTCGCTCTTTGTCTTAATTAAAGTCTTAAGGCAAGTTACTAATACTAATACGCCAAGTACAATAAGGAAAGCAGCTACAATAAGCTGTAAACCATTTACAAGGAAAGTTCCCTTTCCATTAACAAAGCTTTCAATATTTCCCTTTACATTTAAAATGATTGCGCTAAATGTTACTGCAAACATAATAAGCATTGGAGGAAGTAACATCTTATGCTTTCTTCCTGTAGCCTTTAAGAATACTGCAATACCAATAAGTACTAAAGCAGCTAACATCTGATTTGCAGAACCAAAGAGAGCCCATACATTTTCATAACCACCAAGGCAAAGCAAATAACCAACTACAAGTGTAATTACTGTTGCAAAATACTGGTTAGTACAAATCTTTTCAAGCACTGACTTATTCTCATTCTCTGTCTGGAATAATTCCTGGAATGCCATACGTCCAATTCTTGCAACTGAGTCAAGACTTGTAAGAGCAAGAGCTGAAACGCACATTGTCATAAATACATTTGCAACGGTATTAGGAATTCCAAACTTTTCAAGGAAGCCTGCAACACCTGCAGAGAAAATCTGGAATGGTGTAAGGCCTGCTGGAACGCCACCATTTACTGCTACTGCACCTACGATAATAAGTGAAATAACACCAAGTAGTGTTTCAAGAATCATAGCGCCATAACCTACAAAGAGCGTATCCTTTTCATTAGATACTGTCTTTGAAGAAGTTCCTGAAGATACAAGGCTGTGGAAACCTGAAACAGCGCCACAAGCAATAGTTACAAAAAGTGTAGGGAATAAATAGCTTACAGATCCCGATGCTGAAGTAACTGTAAAGCCATTAAAGCTATTAAGATTCATGCTAGGATGTGCAATAATTACACCAACGAATGCTGATAGAACCATTGCTACTAACATAAATGTTGTAAGATAATCTCTTGGCTGCATGAGTAACCACATTGGCATTACTGCTGCCGCAAAAAGATATACCATAATTACTAAATTCCACTGACTTGCATTAAGGTAAATTGGTAACTGCATACCTACTGCAAACATTGCAACTACAAGTACAACAGCAATAACTGACTTTACTGCTTCTTGTCTTATTTTTACAAATTTATTAAAGATACCAAAGGCAATAGCCACAAAGATAAATAGCATTGAAATTGTAGCTGCAGAAGCACCGTTGAAGTTTTTAACAGTTCCTTCTGTAGTTGTCTTAAAGCCATTAAATGTAGATGATACCATTGATGTAAATGCTGCAATTACAAGTAATGTAAAGAGCCATTCAAATAATGAGAAGAATCTTCTACCTACTTTTCCAATATATTTTTCAATAATAAGTCCAATTGACTTACCCTCATTTTTTACTGATGCATAAAGTGCACCAAAATCTTGTACTGCACCAAAGAAGATTCCTCCTACTAGTAGCCAAATTAGTACTGGAACCCATCCAAACATTGCAGCAAGTATTGGTCCCTGCACAGGGCCTGCTCCTGCGATTGATGAAAATTGATGTGCAAAAACTGTTAACTTTGAAGATGGTACGTAATCTTTTCCGTCTTCATACTCATATGCAGGTGTTTTTTTCTTAGGATCAATGCCCCACTTCTTTGCAAGGAATCTACCATAAAGAGTATAACCAAGCAAAAGAGCAACAACTGCAATAGCTAGAATTACTAGACTGTTCATATACATTTTCCTCCCTTATATTCTCCACTTCTTAAATATCACAAGACACACAGCAATAAATTAAGTAAAGTGTTTCGTTGTATGACAACTCCCTAATATTGTCATACAAGTTATTAATAAGGTTACGACTTTATCGCTTTAAAGTCAAGAACTTTTTTATTTTTTATTATTACAGTTAATAAAAATCTTTTTTATTTAACATCATTATTGTTAATACTAAGAAAACTATTATTATAACGAAATCTATCAAAATAAAAGAATTAAATTCCAAACCTGATTTCAAAAATAGATTTGATCTTGTTAGCATTGTGGCATTTGCTATAAATAAATAAGTACAATTAAACATAGAGAACACATAAATAGAGAAAGTTGCTATTAATGCTACAATTTCATTTACTGTAATAACTAAAAATATCTGTATCATCATAATTGCTAATGATGTTAAAAAAGAACATAATAGAAGTAAATAAATATCTATATATCTAGTATTATAATAATCTAATTTTAAAATTGACATGTCTGCAATTTCATTATAATCAAAGTTAAATTTGGTTATAAACATAGTCACAACCAATACCATAAAATAATAAAGTAATAGATTTATAAATGAAATAATTAACTTGCTAAATAGCCATTTCTTCTTTGAACCAATTTTTAAGACAATATTATTGTCATTTTTTCCATCGAAAATGCAATAAGTCATAACACTCATATAAACAAAATAAATCAAATAACTAATAGGAAGCTCTACGTTTTTGCTAAAAATCAAAAAGCTTTTACTCGCTCCAGAAAAGATATATAATATAATATCTAGTACTCCAACCCCTTTAAAACTCTCTGGATAAAATACCATCATATATGAAGTCACTTTCATCTTCATATAATATGCAGCCATAATTATTAAAATCAAAAAAAGGATATACTTATCCTTTCTTTTATTCATCTGAACTATTTCGTATTTTACCAAAGTTAACATCTAATCACCTCTAAGTAATCACTATATTTTTTATTTAAATAAAATTTTTCCTATTTATAAAAATTTTTACTATTAAAAAAACTATAGAAATAAATGCAATTTCAACAAATATTTTTTGTAAATATATATCTTTTTTTAATATTTCATAATAATAATCACCATTTGAGCTCTTTATTCCTAAATCCGACAATCCATAAAATTTAGCTGCAAAATTCACACCAATTAATCCACAAAATCCAAAAAGGCACACATATGATACTACGGTCGATATTAACCATCTAACTGCATTTGCAACTATTACCAACAAAAATATCTGAAGCAAATTTATTACAATAAAAACTACAACATTTACAATATTCAATTTAGGACAAACTGTAGTATTTAGTTTTTCAAAACAGGTAATTCCTAAATAACTGTGTTTTAAAAATGCATCTCCAGATAGTTTAGAATAATTACTATTTATTCCATTAAAAACAATACTGAATAAAAAGCTTATGAATATATCGAATAAAAATGAAAAAAGACATAATGATAATATTTTTCTAGACTCCTCTAGCCAAATTTCGAATCTATCTTTTCTTCTTATTATTATATTAATATTATTATCTTGATTTAATTCTTCAATAAAATACCAATATACCATCATTGGTATTAATCCAAGAATTAGAAATCTGTTAACAGACCAAGTAAAAATTCCATCAATAAGACAACTATTAACTTCATTTACTTTTTCATCAATAAAGAACCTAAATAAGGCATTTATTGTAATAAATACTGTTAAAGACAATATAAATAGAATTCTTTTTTTCATTTTATAAACATCCTTTTATTAAAAACACACTTTTAATTATAAAAATCTTTCTTAGCATAAATTAAAGAATTTATCATTAATATAAATAATGCTATTACCGCAGTAAATATCATTATATGTACCTTATTACTTAAAAGATAAAAGCTATAATCTCCATTTCCAACAAAACCGTTTTTAGATAATGATGATAAAACTAACCCTGCAGCTATAATATAAATCACTAAGACAATAATCTTATTTTTAATCGTTAAATACAAAAAATGTATAAGATTTATTTCTAGAAGCATCAACATTAAAGCTAATGTTATGAGAACAATTAAATTAAATAAACTTGTTCCTTTTAAAATTACGATTCCATTTTTTATAAAAAAGTAACTATCTTTTAAATTATAATTAATCATATTTTCGCTATTAAAGTAACCAAAAATTAATGACTCTATCATCACAACACACATATATAATAGCATTAAAATATAGCTGTTAATCATATTATTAGCCATTAGATCTAGTCTCGACACTGTCCTAACTAATATCAAATAGCATTCTTTTTTTTGAATATAATTAAGTATTATTATCCCTAAAACTGTCGGATATATTATAAGAGTATTGGTTAATGTTAAATTACCAATGATTAAGAAATCTATTCCAGATATCTTTACTCCTATATTATGGGTTTTTATCCAATTATTTAATATATGATCTGCATATAAACTATTGATGATTGAAAAAAAGAGACTTGCTAAAAAAACACATATTAATTCTTTTTTATTTAACTCAATAAAACTCTTTATTTTCGTCATTTAATTATTAATCAATTCTCCTTCACTTATATTTATTATTTCATCTGACAACTTTTCTAATTCCTCTTTCTCATGGCATGATATAATAATTATTCTCTTATCGTTTTTATATTCCTTTATAATTTTTTCAACCATCAATACACTCTTTTCATCTAGTGCGTTAAATGGTTCATCTAAAATTAATAATTCTGGGTTTTCCATTATCGCACAGGCAATTCCTAGTTTCTGCTTCATTCCTAAAGAATAGCTTTTAAATTTCCTCGTATCATTAGGATCTAATCCTACTTTTATTAGAGTTTGTTTAATATCTTCATCAGATATAATTCCTTTTAGGCTTGCAATCATTTTTAAATTTTTTAAACCCGTATAACTATTAACAAAAGCGGGATATTCTAATAGCAAGCCTACACTTTCTGGAAATGATATATCTTTTCCCAATTTTTTATCATCTATTAATACCTCACCTTTTGTAGGTAAAATCAATCCGCAAACTAATCTCATCAGCATTGTCTTTCCACTACCATTTACACCCTTTAAGCCATATATTTTGCCACTTTCAAACTCCAAATTAATATGTTTTAAAACTTCTCTTTGTTTTATCTTCTTACTAACATTATTAATAGTTATTTTCATATTTAAACTCTCCTATTTCTTTTTATTATTTAAAGTCATTCTTTGATTTCTCCCCAATTTAGTAACTTCTAAAACAAAGTTTTCATTTTTTTCATTAGTAATATAAACCAATTCTACCTCTCTTGTCTCTTTTGGTTTATACTCAGCTAAATAATCATCAGAATTTAGAAAACCACTATAATAATTATTAACTTTGATACCTTGTTTATTCAAACTTGTTAATACAGAAAAATTACTGTTAATATTCATCTTTTGCACTTCCTCTGTTAAATTGCTTATCTCTAAGTCAACTACTAGTACTTTATAATCATTAGAGGGATCATAAGTTACAATATAATCATAATTAGAATCATTTTTTAGATTCATATTATAAATTACATTGTATTTTTCTTCTTCTAATTCGATGTTTTCATTTTCTAATTTTTGTTTCCATTCTTCTTTTGAATAAATATTATACTCCTTCAGCCTTAAGCTGAAATTTTTTAAATCAAATATTTCATCTTCGTCTATTATTTTAATATCAGCTGCCGGATAAGCTATATTTACATATGCAATTCTTGCAATAACCAAGAAGCAAATAATAACAACTATTATCTTCAATACCTTTTTCATACTAAATTACATCCCTTCTAATTCTAAAGAAAAACAAAACATCAAATAAGAAAAGAACTATTATTTGTAGCAAGTAAAACAAAAGATTTTCATATCTTAGATTAATTATGTTTGTAGCAAGTAATAATGATGTATCATATCGATTAAATCCAAATGAAATAATAACGTGTTCTGAAAAATAAATAATAAATGGTACAAGCAAAAGCATATATTTGTTTTCCTCAAAATAAACAAAGGATAATGCCAAACATGTTATCAAACCGTATACTACAAAGTAAATCAAAAAATATAGCATTAGATAAACAACTATATTTTGATAATAAAGATTGCTAAAAAGGTTGTACTCTTTTACCGGGTAAAACTGTGTTGATCTTACTGGTAGACCAAATGGAAGTGCCATACTGCATATAATTAGGTTTATAAATAAAGGAAGAGTTGCTATTGTCCCACCAGATATAAACAACGTAATAAACTTAGAAACGTAATACTTTCCTTTACCTATCTTAATAATATATTGATTAATTAATCCGCTACTTTTATCCTCTATATATGTAATGCCATATGGGATTATGCATAAAAGAGGAAGAATTATTAACCATAAAAAATAGAATTTGCTTGAAGCACCATAATTAGGCATCCATATTTCTATCGCAACATCACTATAATCGCATTTTTCTATTATATAACTAGCATCCAAATCTCCATTCATATATAAAAACCAGTTCTTTGCTATTTTAAATCCTGGAGTCGTAAAAAAAGAGCCTATTGCAAAAATAGTGCTTACAAATACTACAATATAAAACTTTGTATTTATAAACGCTCTTTTTAATTCTATTTTCATAATCCCTCTCATAATAAGCCTCCCTATTATCTACTTCTGTTTATATAAATAAATCTTGTAATTAGAATTAGCACGTTCACCAAAAAGTCTATTTTCTAATACCCACTCTCCAATACTAAAATTATAATCTCCACCTCTATAAGCCATTACAGCTTGCAATTTGACAGTTTCATTAGCTTTCAATAATATTTCTCCGTAATAATATTTACCATTAAATTTCATACTTTCCTTAATATCTTTCCTATAAAAATATGGCCTATTATCTTCAAAATTATATGCTATCAAAGAATAACGATCTAATTCAGTACCTTCCAAATAATGCACAACATCATTAAATGGTAATACATATAATCTATCTTTATCATAAAGATTTGTTATTTCAATGTTAACCAACATAAACTTATCATAATCCGAGATATCAACCCACTTTTCATCTATTTTCCCATCATAACTATCCACTATCTCATAATCTGTTATATTAATTCTAACTGGATAGTACTTATAATCCGAATAGCCTTTTTCCTCCGGGCTTTCTAAGCTATAACAAACATAAACATCTTCCCCCATTAGTTTTTCTTGATAAGCCTTATAGTTTTTTTCTCCCATATCTTTCACAGGATCGCTATAATAATCAACAATCGAATTATTATTATCCAAGTTTAGTTCAATGTTTTCTTGATTTATCTCATTCACATTTGAATCTTCCTTAAAATACTTTTCAAAAGTATTAAATACAAAAACTAATACAGAAATAATTAAGATAATTATTAATGATATTCTAACTATTTTATTCATACCAACCTCTATAAATATAAATTCTGGCTAATTATTTTAATTAGATATATAAATCCCTTTTAAAGTAACAAGTGCATCATCAACCGCTTGTGCTTTAATACCTGCATATTTATATCTATTTTCATACACATAATTAATCATTTTATCTGTGTACTCGCCTTTTCCTAATCTATAAACATGTCCATCTGAACAATCTACTGGACTTTTAGGAAATCTTGTATTTGCTCCCATTGCTCTAAAATCAAGTTTTGAAAGCGAATCATTATCACTAGAAACATATACTTCCATATAATCATCTGTAATTTTTTCATCAAACATTTCACAAAAATCCTGATCTTCACCATAATAACCATGCGTTGTTACTTCAAAGCCAACAATATGATAACTTGCATTAACATAGTTTGTTATCATTATCATTAAAGAAAAAACTAACATGAATAATATGATATTTTTTATTCTTCGTGTCATAAAAAACCTCCTATACATTAGCCAGAATTTATCTATAAAAAAAATATCATATTTTTCTTTTAACATTCTCAATATGTAAAAAACATCCTCTTTCATGTAATTTTTTACATATTTAGATATCCTCCATATAAATCCTAGTAGTAAATTTATCACTATATCTTTCTACTGACATTGAACCATTGTATTTTTTTACGGTGTAGTATACATTTTTCAGACCAATTCCATGTTCAATACTATTCTTTTTACTGGTTTTAAAAAAATGTAAATCTGATTCTTTTAATAAATCATAAGTAAAGTCATTCGATATTACACAACTGTTTTTTACTTCTATATATATCAAACCCATTTGATATCTAATTATAATATCTATAGCTGGTTTCTCACATTCAATAGAAGCCGTGATGGCATTGTCTAACAAATTAGCCAAAATAATAACAAAATCAAAGGAATTAATATTCAAATCATTAGGTATAATTACTTCATAATTAAAATCAATATCATTCTCCTTCATAATCGATAATTTACTGTTTATTATCATATCTATTTCTAGATTACCAGTGTCTAGATAGGAATTATTACAATCAACAATAGCGTCTATATTATTCAAATATTTTTTTAATTTATCATTATCTCCTGCTAATTTTTTTATAATCAACAAATGATTATTTAAATCATGTTTTACAGATTTTAAATAACTATTAGATTTCTTTATATCATCTAATTGTCTTCTATAACTTTTTAGATTATCATTCAATAAACTAATATCATTTTTTCTAAGTTCTTTTTTATGCAAAAGATAAAAAATAAAATATGAAAATAGTAAAAGAATAAATAAAATAGTTTTTTCTTGTGATTGATTAATTATTTTTGTATCAATAAAAAACGCAGAAGATATTACTATAACTGATGTTATCACAAAAGAAAAACACTCATAAGAATTATATTTTTCTGATTGAATATAAATAATAATTTTTAACAAAGCATACTCAATAATTACTATATAAAGATAATAAAAAGTATCTATAGTCATGCCATTTATAACAAATACAACAATATGAATTAAAGTAAAATATATAGCATACAATACGATTTTTTTCCAATAATCTCTCAAATACTTATAATCCTGAATACTTAGTATTATTAATACAAATACGCTTGCAATTACCATCATTGCAAGCTTTCTATAATAAAGAATTACATTTAACCCGATAACAATAGTTGTAAATATTCTTAAAAAATCTCTCTTTATATCTAATCTTAAATTAAAGGAAAACTCTAGGATTTCATATAAAATATTAAATTGTACTAAGAAGAATAATAGATTTAAAGATAATTCATAAAACATAATTTTTTTACTTCATCCTTTCTGCTTCTACTTACTGGTAATACTTCATTATTCAAAAGAATTATTTCGTTTGATTTAACTCTGCTAATATAAACCGCATTAACAATAAATGATTGATGAATCCTAAAAAAATTATATTTATCCAATTCATTTTCAATTCTTTTCAAGTTATCATAAAATTCATAATTTTCATCTTTTGTATGAATTACTATTTTTCTTGCTTCGCTTGAAAAATACATAATGCTACTCAAAGCAATTTTAAAATTCATAGAATTAAAACTGTATTCAAAAATTCTATGATTATTATTAATTAATCTTTCAGCAATTTCTATAACTGATGATAGTTTTTCTTTTGTAATAGGTTTTATAATAAAATCCATCGGTCTAAGTTTAAAAAGTTCAAGAGCATATTGAGTCTCTGAAGAAATAAACACAAGCTGACATGCATCATCTTTTAAAATATCCCTAATAAATTTTCCAATTTCTAGTCCTGTATGATCTGGCATACAAATATCCAAACATATTAAATCATACTTCTCCCCATTCTTTAATTCACTTATTAATTCAGAAGCTTCTGTAAAATAATCTATATCATATATATCATTTAACTTTAGTTTCAATTGTTCCATTATTGAACTAAATTCATCTATAAATGATCTTTCATCATCACACACAGCTAGTCTCATCTAAGTCCCCCATATTAAACTAATATATATATTTTAATTATCGCAAATATATTTTATAAATTCAAGCATTTATAAAAAAAGCTATCAAGATTCAAATTACAAATCTTGATAGCTTTTTATATCATATTAAATTTTAAAGTATTTTTTAATTATAATGTAACACCCTGCTTAAAGATAGCGAAGTCATGGAAGCCTTCTTCTTCAGCCTTTACCTTCTTACCAGAGGCAACATCTAATACATACTGGAATAATTCCTTAGATACTGTTTCCATTGGAACATCATCAGCTACGATTCTTCCGCAGTTAAAGTCAATCCAGTTGCTCTTCTTATTAGCAAGTCTTGAATTTGTTGCAATCTTTACAGTAGGAACTGGTGATGCAAATGGTGTACCACGTCCTGTTGTAAATAATACGATCTGAGCACCTGAAGCTGCAAGAGCTGTTGCTGCAACTAAATCGTTACCTGGAGCTGATAAAAGGTTAAGGCCCTTAGTATTAACTGGTTCACCATAAGCTAATACACCCTTTACAAGTGAAGAACCAGACTTCTGTGTACAACCAAGTGACTTATCCTCAAGTGTTGTAATACCACCATCCTTATTTCCTGGAGATGGATTCTCATAAATTTCCTGACCGTTCTTAATGAAGTATTCCTTAAAATCGTTAATTAAGTGTACAGTCTTATTAAAGAGTTCTTCATTCTCGCAACGATTCATAAGAATTGTTTCAGCACCAAACATTTCTGGGACTTCTGTAAGGATAGTTGTACCACCCTTAGCAACTAACATATCTGAGAACTGACCTACTGTAGGGTTAGCTGTAATACCTGATAAACCATCAGAACCACCACACTTCATACCAATGATAAGTTCCTTAGCATCAACCTTTTCTCTCTTAAACTGAGAAGCATAAGCCATAAGTTCATCTAAGATTCTATCAGCATCATCCTGCTCATAGTCTACATCCTGAACCTGTAAGAACTTAACTCTCTCAGGATTATATTCACCGATATAGTTCTTTAAAACTTCAATTCTTGAGTTCTCGCAACCAAGACCAAGTACTAATACAGCACCTGCGTTTGGATGGTTAATTAAATCAGCAAGTACAGTTCTTGTATTCTCCTGATCTTCTGTAACCTGAGAACATCCATATGGATGAGTAAATGCTACGACTTCATCTACACCTTCTGGCTTACGAAGCTTAGCCTTAGCTTCAATTGCTCTAGCAATTGAATTTACACAACCTACAGTTGGAATAATCCATACTTCATTTCTTACACCAACCTTGCCATTCTCTCTAACATAACCGTCAAAATATGCCTTTTCTTCATCAAACTTATCAACCTGTCCTGTTGGTTCATACTTATATTCAAGTAATTCTCCAAGACCTGTCTTTAAGTTATGTGTATGAATCCATGCACCTACTTCAACATCAGCCTGAGCAATACCGATTCTGAAACCATACTTAATTACAGAATCTCCCTTCTTAACAGGCTTAATAGCAAATTTATGTCCCTGTGGAATATCTTCAACTGTTGTAATATTTTCACCAGCAACATTTACAGTTGTTCCCTTAGCGATTGGCTTTAAGGCAACACAGACATTATCGTCTTTATTAATCTTAATAAAATCCTGCATAATATCCTCCCTTTAAATAATTTATATTCTCTCTTTTTTTCTTTAAATAAGAGCGGATGAGTACTATCACCCGCTCTTTTATATTATTATATAATATTTATTCTCACAATACTAAAAGTATAACTTTTTGCTAAATTAAGCATTAACTAAATCAGTAACAACTGCTCTCATGCCTCTGTTTCTGATGTCATCAATGTAGTTAGTAATAGCTTCTTCAAGACCAGCAACCTTAGTTAAATCTTCTCCGCCAAAGAATGCTGTGTTAGAAAGGTAAGCATGTGTAAATTCTGCTGCAGACTTAGCTGAGTTTTCCTTGAAGAAATCAAGAACAGCCTTGTCATCACGGATGTTATACTTCTCACCGTTTCTATCGCCCTGTAATACAATACCACCATTGAATTCAGCTTCAGTCTGTGATGTATAGAAGCTCATAAGTGCTGCGATAGAGAATGTTAAGTACTTAGGTAACTTATTGAACTTATTAACATAACCTAAGAATGAAGGTAAACATCTAGCTTCCCACTTAGATACTGAGTTAAGTGAGATATCAAGTAACTGATGCTTTACAAATGGGTTAAGGAATCTATCGATAACAGCCTTTGTAAATTCTTCACAGTCTTCCTTAGATAATGAAAGTGTAGGAATAACTTCGTTATAAAGAGTTTCTTCCATGTACTTTCTGATTGTAGGATCGTCCATAGACTCTCTTACGATATTGTTACCAGCAAGGAATGAAGCAAGTACGAAGCTTGTATGAGAACCATTTAAGATTCTAACCTTTCTTTCCTTGTATGGATGATGATCCTTTGTGAATACTACGTTAAGTCCAGCTTCTTCAAATGGAAGTTCCTTCTTTAACTGATCAAGTGTGATATTAGTATCAGCTTCAACAACCCATAAACCGAATGTTTCAGCTCTATCGATTAACTGATCTTCATAACCCCACTCCTTGCAAAGTGCTTCAGCATCTTCTCTTGGGTAACCAGGAACGATTCTATCTACAAGTGTAGGACAGAATGAACAGCATTCGTTAACCCATGTCTTAAATCCATCTTCTAACTTCCAAAGATCGATAAACTGCATAATGCACTTCTTTAATTCTATACCGTTATCGGCAATAAGTTCACATGGAAGAAGGATAAGACCCTTATCAGCAGCTCCATTAAACTTCTTATATCTTTCAAATAATAACTTTGTTAACTTACCAGGATATGTCTTAGGAGGGCAAGCATTGAAATCATCTGTAGCGTCAAATACAATACCAGCTTCTGTTGTGTTAGAAACGATGAATCTAAGTGTTTCGCTTGTTCCATATTCCATAAACTTCTCATAGTCTTCAATAGCTGCAACTGCATCTACTACTGAAGTAATCTGACGAGTAATTTCCTTAGGCTGACCATTCTCATAACCTCTTAACTGAAGTGTATACTGGCACTCCTGATCATGGAATCTGTCAAGGTTTCCGAATTCAATAGGCTTAACAATAACAACACCACCGTTGAAATCTGTCTTCTCGTTAGTAACATCGAAGATATAGTCTACGAATGCTCTAAGGAAGTTTCCTTCACCAAACTGCATAACCTTAACAGGTCTGTCAACTGCATGTGTAATACTCTTATTTAATCTTTGCATCATAAATCTCCTTCTTTTTATGGGAACAGTCCCATTTTTGCCCCTAAATACGGCTTACTTTAGATATAATATCATTGTGATTTGCAATTATCAACAGTATTTTCAATTGATATTAAATTAACAAAAATTTTTACATTTAACTACTTATTTTTAAGTATACCTTTTAGTAAATTTGTTCAAAAATATCTTGTATTTTGTATTTTTATTGGCTTTTTCGTTGGTAAACCTTGATTTTTGTTCTGTAGTTTTGTATCTTTAAAGAAGTGCTGTAAACGAAACATTTTTACAGAGGATTTCTTATTATATTTTAGGAGGACTATGGATTATGAAACAATTCATGGATAAAGACTTTTTATTATCTACACCAACAGCTCAGCATCTTTTCCACGATTTCGCTGACAAGATGCCTATCGTTGATTATCACTGTCATATCAACCCTAGAGAAATTGCTGAAGATAGAAAATTCGAGAACATCACACAGGTTTGGCTTGGTGGTGACCACTATAAGTGGAGACAGATGCGTACTAACGGCGTAGATGAGAAATATATCACAGGAGATGCAAGCGACCGCGAAAAGTTCCAGAAGTGGGCAGAAACACTTGAGCTTGCTATCGGTAACCCACTTTACCACTGGTCTCATTTAGAGCTTCAGAGATATTTTGGTTACACTGGTGTATTAAATGGTGATACAGCTGAAGAAGTTTGGAACATTTGTAATGCTAAGTTACAGGAATCTTCAATGACTGTACGTGGACTTATTCGTCAGTCTAACGTTAAGTTAATCTGTACAACAGATGACCCTATCGATACTCTTGAATGGCATAAGGTTATCGCTGAAGATCCTACATGTAGCGATATTAAGGTTTTACCAGCTTGGAGACCTGATAAGGCTATGAACATTGAAAAGCCAGAATATCTTGATTACATGGCTAGCTTATCAGAAAGATCTGGTATTAAGGTTAACTCATTCAAGACATTAGTAGAAGCATTAAAGGATAGAATGGCATTCTTTGATTCTATGGGATGCTGCGTATCTGATCACGCTCTTGAATACGTTATGTACAAGCCTTATACAGACGCTGAAATCGAAGAAATCTTTGCTAAGAGATTTGCAGGCAATGAATTAACTGATCTTGAAAGAGATAAGTTTAAGACAGCCTTCATGGTTACTCTTGCTAAGGAATACAATAGACTTGGTTGGGTTATGCAGTTACATTACGGTACAATCCGTGATAACAACAAGTTAAGATACTCTCAGTTAGGACCAGATACAGGTTATGATTGCATCAACTCTTATGACTGCTCAGCAGAAATGGCTGCATTCTTAAATGCACTTTCAGCTACAGAAGAGCTTCCTAAGACAATCATCTACTCACTTAACCCTAACATGAACGCTATTATCGGTACAGTTATTGGATGCTTCCAGGATTCAACAGCTGCTGGTAAGATTCAGCAGGGTTCTGCTTGGTGGTTCAATGATCACAAGGTTGGTATGATGAACCAGATGACATCACTTGCTAACTTAAGCCTTCTTGGTAACTTCATCGGTATGCTTACAGATTCAAGAAGTTTCTTATCTTACACAAGACATGAATACTTCAGAAGAATTATGTGTGAACTTATTGGTGGATGGGTTGAGAATGGTGAATACCCAGCAGATGATAAGTCTCTTAAGAAGATTGTTGAAGGTATCTCATACAATAACGCTGTTAGATACTTTGGTTTTGACAGATTCATTAAGTAATTATCAATTAGATTTTACTAATAACTATAATAAGGGAAACGAATTTTTCGTTTCCCTTATTTCTTGCCTATTTGTCAGATTTATTTTTTATGGAAAGATCTAATCTAAGATTAATCCAAATAAAAAATAAGATGAATCATAGTATTAACTATAATTCATCTTATCTATATTCTTATTATCTTTCTTTTAAAGCTCGCATCAAATTACGTTTAGCTGGACTAAAATATCCATTCTTACTAGCCTTCATTTTCTCTGTGTAGACCTTTTCTTTATTAAGAACGTATCTTTGATAGCTATCCTTATTTATAAGCAATTGGCAACCATATATAACCTTCTTGTCATCAAGAACTGTCTTTCTAACAATTCTTCCAACAATATCAATCATATCATAATCGTCTTTAAAACGAAGCTTAACGGGCATATCCACTGCATCAATTAAATTTCTAGAGGCCGCAAAAGAAAAACCAGTCTGGCTTATATCCTTAACAACCACATCAAAATTACTCTTATTGATTCCTAGCTGAATATTACCTTTAACACCTAAGAAAATTCTCTCAGCTGCTCTTCTATTAACCTTCTTACCTCTTTTTAAAGCTGTCACTTGGTATGCTAAACGACCGTTATGTCGTGTCATTTTCACCAAAACATCAGTAAACATATATGGTGCTTCACCAGCTGGGCATGCCATTATATCTATTCTTATATTAGGACTTGAACTAAGCTTTACAGCCTTTCCATCCATCCTTATAGCATCAATAAGTACCTTATCATTTAAAACACTAACAACTTTAGAATGGAATTGTAGTTCTTCGCTTTTTTGTTTAACTATAATATTAAGATTAGTATTAATCTTAAGCTCTGTAAAAATCATTATACAACAACAACTCCTTATTATTATTTCTCTCCCGTTGTTATTAAATGACTTATATTATAGAAAGCAAATTAGCAATTATTCTTCATCTTCTTCTGGTTCATTCCAGTTGTGATATACGTTCTGTACATCATCCTCTTCATCAAGAAGCTTAAGAATAATTCTCATCTTCTTTAAATCCTCATCTGTTGTTAAATCTACTGTTGTCTGAGGAATCATTGTAACTTCTGCAGAAGACATCTTAATGTCTGCATCTGAAAGTGCTGTTGAAACTGCATCAAAATCTTCTGGTGCTGTTAAAATTTCAAAGTACTCTTCTTCTTCAACTAAATCATCTGCGCCTGCATCTAATACGATTTCCATTAAATCATCTGCAGTCTTATCATAATCTTCCTTAAGAACAATAATCTGTCCCTTGTTATCAAACATGAAAGATACACAACCTGGTGTACCAACATTTCCGCCGCCCTTTGTGAAAGCATTACGAATGTTTGAAGCAGCTCTATTACGGTTATCTGTTAAAGCTTCAACGATAATAGCTGTACCGTTAGGGCCATAACCTTCATAAGTAACAGATTCGAAGTTTGACATATCTGTAGAAGCAGCCTTCTTTACAGCTCTATCAATTGTATCATTAGGCATGTTAGCTGCCTTACACTTTGTAATAACCTGTCTTAACTTGCTATTATTATTAGGATCTGGACCGCCCTCTTTAACTGCGACCATAATTTCCTTACCAAGTCTAGTAAAAATCTTACCCTTAGCAGCATCATTTGCAGCCTTCTTATGGGCAATGTTTGCAAATTTTGAATGTCCTGACATATATATTATAACTCCTTTAAAAATAACTTTGTAGCATTTATAAATAATAACAAAACAAGCCAACTTTAAGCATAATCTAAATTAAAGATTAGCCTTAATCTTAGCGATCATTTCATCATATTTGTCATCTGTTAAGAATGTCTTTTGTGGGTTCATTTCAAATGTACCACCCCATTCAAATTCATCCTTATACTTAGGTGTTAAATGGAAATGAAGGTGATGACCTGTATCACCATAAGCACCGTAATTTACCTTGTCTGGGTTGAATGCCTTCATAATAGCACGTGCTACTCTAGCAACATCCTCAAAATAAGCAGCTCTTTCCTCAGCTGTAAGTTCGTTCATATCACCTACATGCTTCTTATGAGCAACGATACATCTACCTGGATGTGACTGTTCTTTAAATAAATAAACCTTTGATGTCTCTAATTCACAAATCTTAATACCGAACTTTGCAACAAGTTCACCCTCAACGCAATATGCGCAATTATTATCTATCATAATAATTCTCCATTCTTAATATTAGTCTCTTTACACAAACTTAAGGAATGCCTTAATTGCAGACATTCCTTAAAATTATTCTAGTCAAATTAAATCAGTTAAATTACTGAGCATCCTTAATTGAGAAGCTAAGTCTTCCTAACTTATCCTTACCCATGCACTTACACTTAACCTGATCACCAAGTGTAAGAACATCTTCAACCATGTTAACTCTTTCATTAGAAATCTTAGAAATATGAACAAGGCCTTCCTTACCAGGAGCGAATTCAACGAATGCACCAAATTCCTTAATGCTTACAACCTTACCTTCATAGATTGCACCTTCCTTGAAGTCCTCAACGATAGTCTTAATATACTTCATAGCCTTATCCATACCAGCCTGCTCTACGCCACAAACTGAAACAAAGCCGTCATCTGTAATATCAATCTTAACGCCACATTCATCGATGATTGCGTTAATAACCTTACCACGCTGACCAACAACTTCACCAATCTTAGCTGGATCAATCTGAGTCTGGATAATCTTTGGAGCATATTCTCCAACAGTCTTTCTAGGTTCAGCAATAGCAGGCTTCATACATGTATCCATAATGAAGAGTCTAGCTTCTCTAGTTCTTCTAATAGCTTCTTCAACGATTGGACGTGTAAGACCATGAATCTTAATATCCATCTGAATAGCTGTAATACCTTCTGTTGTACCTGTTACCTTAAAGTCCATATCACCGAAGAAATCTTCAAGACCCTGGATATCAGTAAGTACTACATAATCATCATCTGTATCTCCTGTAACTAAACCACAAGAAATACCAGCTACCATAGCCTTAAGAGGTACACCTGCTGCCATAAGTGACATACAGCTTGCACATGTTGATGCCATTGATGTAGAACCATTTGATTCAAATGTTTCAGAAACGGCACGAATAGCATATGGGAACTCTGTCTCAGATGGAAGAACTGGAATTAAAGCTCTTTCAGCTAAGGCACCATGTCCAATTTCTCTACGTCCTGGACCTCTAGATGGCTTTGTCTCACCAACTGAGTATGAAGGGAAATTGTAATGGTGAATATATCTCTTTGTTGTAACATTCTCATCAAGACCATCAACCTTCTGAGCTTCTGATAATGGAGCTAATGTAACAACGTCACAAATCTGTGTCTGTCCTCTAGTAAACATAGCAGAACCATGAACTCTAGGAATAATATCAACTTCTGCAGCAAGAGGTCTGATCTGGTTGATTGCACGACCATCAGGTCTCTTGTGATCCTTTAAGATCATCTTACGAACAGTCTTCTTCTCATACTGGTAAACTGCTTCACCAAGTACTGCTAACCATTCTTCATTTTCAGCAAAAGCTTCCTTTAACTTTTCTGTGATAGCATCAACATTCTTCTCTCTTGTCTGCTTATCATCAGTAAATACTGCAACTTCCATCTCTTCTGGAGTTACAATCTTCTTCATTTCATCAAACATTTCCTGAGGAACTGCGCATGAAACATAAGTATGCTTTTCCTTACCAACCTCTGCAACAATCTTATCGATAAATGCAATGATTGTCTGGTTAATATCATGAGCCATGTAAATAGCTTCAATCATCTTCTCTTCTGGAACTACATTAGCACCAGCTTCGATCATAATAACCTTCTGCTTTGTTGAAGCAACTGTTAACTGAAGGTCGCCTTCCTGCCACTGAGCCTGTGTAGGGTTAACAACAAATTCACCGTCAATTAAACCGATCTGAGTTGTAGCACAAGGACCATCAAATGGAATATCTGAAATTGATGTAGCAATTGCAGAACCAAGCATAGCTAAAAGCTCTGGTCTACATTCTGTATCAACAGACATTACCATGTTGTTTAATGTAACATCATTACGGTAATCCTTAGGGAAAAGAGGTCTCATAGGTCTATCAATTACTCTTGAAGTAAGAATAGCATTCTCTGAAGCCTTACCCTCTCTCTTATTGAAGCCGCCTGGAATCTTACCAGCTGCATACATCTTCTCTTCATATTCTACAGAAAGTGGGAAGAAATCAATTCCCTCTCTTGGTTCCTTTGACGCAGTTGCTGTAGATAAGACAACTGTATCACCGTAGTGCATTAATGCTGCACCATTAGCCTGAGCTGCAACACGGCCAATATCAACTCTAAGTGTACGGCCAGCAAGCTCTAAAGTATACTGCTTAAACATATAATCTCCTATCCGCCCTATGGGCTTAAATAATTGGTAAATAATCTAGGCCAAAGCCCTACCATATGAGCAAATAGGTGCCGAAACAACTAAAAAGCTCATTAAAAATGTCTTAATAAGCTTTTCAGTGGTCTCGGAATAACCTAATTGCACATACACATAAACATTATTATTATACAACAATTAAACACTCTTTACCATATTATAATTTAAGAATTTAATGAAAAGAAGTTTCAATTCTTAAATTCCTAGTGAAAAATTGGCGTATAAAAAGGAGCGAAGATAAACTCCGCCCCCTAAAAAAAGCATTATAAATTACTTTCTTAAGCCTAAACGCTCGATAAGGTTTCTGTAACCTTCAATATCATTCTTCTTAAGGTAAGCAAGTAAAGCTCTTCTCTTACCAACCATCTTTAAAAGACCTCTTCTTGAATGATGATCCTTCTGGTTAACCTTTAAATGTTCTGTTAATTCAGCAATTCTTTCTGTTAAGATTGCGATCTGAACTTCTGGAGATCCTGTATCACCAGGCTGTCTTCCGTAAGCTGCAATAATTTCTGCTTTCTTTTCCTTAGATATCATACTTGTATCCTCCTTTAATTTAAACGCCAACAACTAAGCAATAGGTCGGAGTTTCCGATTCCTGAGTTGTGGCTAGTACCTTGGTATATTACCATACCATTACTATCTTTGCAAGTTAATTTACTAAACTAGCTTAATTTATTAAGAACATATTTTTAGCAAATTCTTTATCCGCTTCCATTTGCTTTTTTAAGCTATCTACGCTGTCAAATTTAATTTCTGCTCTTAAAAAATGCATCAACATAACTTCTATCTTCTTACCATAAACATCTTCATTGAAGTCAAAAATATTAGTCTCTACGCTAATCTCCATACTGTCATTAACAGTAGGTCTAGTTCCTAGATTAGTTACGCCAAAATATTCATTTCCATCGATTAATATCTTAGAGGCATAAACCCCTTTAGGTGGTAATAGTTTTGACTCTGTTGGATATATATTAACTGTTGGCATTTCAATAGTTCTGCCTAGTTGTTTTCCAAATGATACAACTCCTGTAATAGAAAAAGGTCTATTAAGAAGCACATTTACTGTTTCCATATGACCAAGGGCTAGCTCTTCTCTAATATAAGTGCTACTAACTTCCTGTCCTTGATACTTCTCCTTTTCAACAATAATTGTTTCAAAACCAAGCTCGTCACCAAGCTCCTTTAAAAGATTAACATCACCGCTTCTTCCTTTGCCAAAGCCATAATCAGTACCTACCACGACTACCTTAGCTCTTAAGTCATCTACGATAATCTTTTTTACAAACTCCCTAGCATCCATATTCATAAATTCCTTTGTAAATGGATACTCGACCAAGCAGTCTATGCCTAACTTATCACAGATTGCTTTTCTTTCAGAATTTGTTGTAAGAAAATGCTGATTTCTTTGTGGCAATAAACTTAATGGAATACTATCAAAAGTAAATAAAACTGAGAGTAGATCTTCTTCTTTAGCTTTTTCTTTAACTAAATTAATGAGCTTTCTATGCCCAATATGCAATCCATCAAACTTACCAAGTGTAACTGCACTCGCCTTAGGCAATCTCACGTCAGTTAGCCCATTTATATATTCCATTACTGGCCACACCTCCCTTTTTTATATTATTCATTAGCATCATAAAACATCTGAATTGGAGTTAAAAGACCTTCACAAACTCTGTAAACTCCTACAAAAATGCCATTTGAATCATAGAGACGAAGCTTGTCTCCCTCAACAAAATCAATTCCTTCAAACTGCTTTATAAATTGCTCTTTATATTCTAAATCTATCTTATTACCGTTATGTAATAACTTGTCCCCTTCTACTGTAACCTCTAACTTAGGGTATTGTGGAAACATATCATCAATAGCCTTCACAACACTCTCAAATTCACCCTTTAAAACTAGAGCTGATATCTGATTAAGAGTTAATGTATCATCAATGCAAAACTGACCGACTCTCTTTCTTGTAAGCTTATACATGCAAGCGCCGCAACCAAGCTTATTACCAATATCCTCGCATAAAGTTCTAATATAAGTTCCCTTAGAACATTCTACAGTCATAGTAACAAACTTTTGCTTACCTTCTAAGTCAATATCATTGACATGTAAGCTCTTAATTACGACCTTTCTAGCCTTTCTTTCCACTTCAATTCCACTTCTTGCGTAGTCATAAAGCTTCTTTCCCTTGACCTTAAGTGCTGAATACATCGGTGGAACCTGCATATATTCACCAATAAAACTTTCGCAAGCCTCAAGAACATCAGCCTCAGTAAGATTAACCTCACTAGACTTTAACACATTTCCTGAAATATCTGCAGTATCAGTGATTGTACCAAGAAGCATTACAGCCTCATAAGTCTTATCCCAATCTGTAATCATGCTACAAATCTTTGTGCCCTTTCCAAGACAAACCGGTAAAACACCTACTGCGTCAGGATCTAGAGTTCCTGTGTGTCCAATTTTCTTAAATTTTAAAATGCCCCTCAGCTTAGCTACCACATCATGGGATGTAAAGCCTTGCTCCTTGTATACATTAATAATCCCATTCATAATATCAATCCCTAACTTAAATTATGATAATTGCTTTACTTGCTCTTCAATAAGAGCACCAATCTGATTAATGATGCCATGAACTGTGCCCTTAATACTAAAGCCAGCAGCTCTAACATGACCGCCACCATCAAATTTAGCAGCAATCTTTGCCACATCTATAATTTTTTTTGAACGAAGAGAAACCTTATATTCGCCCTCGCCAATTTCATACATAAAGATGGCCACTTCAACGCCCTCTGTAAGTCTTAATTGTTCAACAATTCCACCTAGACTCTTACCATCAACTCCGTAAAAGTCCATAATCTCTCTTGAGATACTTGAGAAAATGCATTTACCATCGTAAAATAACACACTTTCAAGTAATGCTCTACCTAGAATCTGGTTTTGAATATAAGTCTTTGCATAGAAGCTATTGTCAATGATGTCTGAGTAATCAATACCCTTTTCCATACATTTTCCAGCAATAGCCATTGTCTGCTTAGATGTGCAGCTATACTTAAACACACCTGTATCATGAATAATACCAGTGTAGATGCATGTTGCCACATCCTTATCAATTTTTTCCTCATCAAGAGTTGTATATAAAACCTCGCTTGTAGAACTCCAGTCTGGCTCAACTAAGTTTACATCAGCAAAATCCTTATTACTAATATGATGATCTAAACAAATTGTCTTTTTTGCATTACAAAAAAGCTCTGCAAAAGGCTCAATTCTATCAAGCGAACTACAATCAAGTACTACAAATGCGTCACAAACAAGATTAACATCTGTCTCTTGTCTAATTTCATCTATTCTAGGAATGTAGTTAAACTCATCACCTGGCTTTTGTAAGAAAATTCTTACATCTAAATCAGGTCTATTTACTTTTAGGAAATTATAAAGTCCCATAGTAGAACCAACGCAGTCGCCATCTGGTCGTACATGTCCGGTAATTCCAACTATTTTCGCGTCTTTTAATTCATCTAAAATATTCATAAATAACCTCCTATTAGCAACTACTAATCTTCCTTGTGTGACTCTGCATCTGCCTTAGTAACATCATCTATTAATTTAGACATCTTAACACCATATTCAATTGACTGGTCAATTACAAACTTAATTTCTGGTGTATTTCTTAAATTAACTGTTCTAGCAAGCTGACGTCTAATATAGCCTTCAGCGCTAACAAGACCAGCTAGAGTATCTTTTTGTGACTGCTCATCACCAAGGACACTAATATATGCCTTGCATGTTTTTAAATCAGGAGCTACATCAACTGAAACTACTGATGTCATTGGATTAATTCTTGGATCCTTAATATCTTTTCTAATGATATTGCTTAATTCTCTTAAGACCTCTGAATTAATTCTAATATTCTTCGAACTATTCTTTCTCATAGCAATTCCTCTTTTTTGCAAATGTATCATAAACATTCACTATAATCAAGATAGAAAGCCCCTAAATTTAGAGGCTTTCTTATATATAAGTTACATTTATTATCTTGGTATTTCAACCATAATACTTGCTTCGATTTCATCGCCTTCTCTAATGTCATTAAAGTTTTCAAGTACGATACCACATTCAGTACCAGCCTTAACTTCCTTAACTTCATCCTTGAAGTGCTTAAGTGAAGCAATTGGTCCTTCGTAAATCTTTTCGCCTTCTCTTGTAAGTCTTACAGTAGATTCTCTTGTGATTCTACCCTCTGTTACTAATGTACCAGCAATATTACCTACACCAGAAGCCTTAAAGATCTGTCTAATTTCAGCATGACCAATAATCTTCTCTTCATAGATAGGCTCAAGCATACCCTTAAGAGCAGACTCAACATCTTCAATAGCATTGTAGATAACGCTATATGTTCTTAAGTCAACCTTTTCACGGTCAGCTAAAATTCTTGCCTGGTTATCAGGCTTAACATTAAAGGCAATGATAATTGCATTAGATGCAGAAGCTAAAACTACATCGGATTCATTTACATTACCAACGCCACCATGAATTACCTTAACTACTACTTCTTCGTTAGATAACTTAACAAGTGACTGCTTAACAGCTTCAACAGAACCCTGAACATCGGCCTTAATAATAATATTAAGTTCCTTCATGTTACCAGCCTGAATCTGCTCAAATAAAGCATCAAGTGATACCTTATGCTTTGTATCATCTAATAACTTCTTCTTGCTTTCTGCAATAAATGTTTCAGCAACATTTCTTGCTTCCTTATCAGAATCCATAGCCATAATAATTTCACCAGCATTAGGTACATCATTAAGACCCTGAATCTCTACAGGAGTAGATGGACCAGCTTCCTTAACTCTTCTACCTGTATCATCAATCATAGCTCTAACCTTACCATAGCAAGAACCAGCAGCTACTGAATCGCCAACTCTTAAAGTACCCTTCTGTACTAAAACAGTTGCTACAGGACCACGTCCCTTATCAAGCTCAGCTTCAATAACAATACCTCTTGCCTTACGGTTTGGATTAGCCTTAAGTTCAATAATTTCAGCTGTAAGTAAGATCATTTCAAGGAGGTTATCAATACCTTCCTTAGTATGAGCTGATACTGGGCAGAAAATTGTTGAACCGCCCCAATCTTCAGCGATAAGACCATATTCTGTGAGTTCCTGCTTAACCTTTTCAATGTTAGCATTTGGCTTATCAATCTTATTAACAGCAACAATAATTTCAACATTAGCAGCCTTAGCATGGTTAATAGCTTCGATTGTCTGTGGCATAACACCATCATCAGCAGCTACAACTAAAATTGCAATATCAGTAGCCTGAGCACCACGCATACGCATTGCAGTGAAGGCTTCATGACCTGGTGTATCAAGGAATGTAATTGTGTTACCATTTACATCAACTCTATAAGCACCAATCTTCTGAGTAATACCACCTGATTCCTTAGAAGTTACATGTGTTTCTCTAATAGCATCAAGGAGGGATGTCTTACCATGATCTACGTGACCCATTACACAAACTACTGGTGGTCTAGTTACAAGTGTATCTGCTGCCTCTTCTTCTTCCTTAAGAAGTTCTGCAATAACATCAATAACCTCTTCATGTTCACAAATACAGTTAAACTCTAATGCGATTTCTTCAGCTGTTTCAAAATCGATTTCCTGATTAATTGTAACAACCTTACCCTGCATAAAGAGCTTCTTAACAACTGCAGATGGCTGAACCTTCATCTTATCTGCAAGTTCCTTAATTGTAAGTGAATCTGGAAGAGTAAGTGTCTTGATTGTATCTTCTTCTTCCTTCTTTGGCGCTGGCTTATTTGGCTTATTAGGCTTCTTGTTTAAGCCGCTTGCAAACTTAAGATTCTCTCTTGAGTCTCTATCTTTTCTTCTATCATTCTTGTCATTATTCTTCTTAGAATTATATCTTTGATCTGCTCTTCTTGCATCTGGCTTCTGCTCAAATAAGAAATCATCCTTTGGAGCTGAATCTCTTCTATCATTTCTTCTCTGATTGAAGTTTCTTCCATTATTATCTGAGTCCTTATCCTTATTAAAGCCGCCACCGTTTCTATCGCGGTCTCTGTTAAAGCCGCCATTGTTTCTGTCACGGTCTCTATTAAAGCCACCATTATTTCTATCACGGTTATCTCTATTAAAGCCACCGCCATTTCTATCGCGGTTATCTCTATTAAAGCCACCGTTATTTCTGTCACGGTTGTCTCTGTTACCGTTTCTATCTCTATTATCGCGGTTATCTCTGTTGTAACCACCATTGTTTCTATCACGGTTATCGCGATTATCTCTGTTGTAACCGCCATTATTTCTATCACGGTTATCGCGGTTTCCGTTTCTATCACGGTTGTCGCGATTGTCTCTATTATCGCGGTTACCATTTCTATCGCGGTTGTCTCTGTTATAACCATTTCTATCTCTATTATCACGGTTGTCTCTGTTACCGTTTCTATCACGATTATCGCGGTTTCCGTTTCTATCACGGTTGTCACGATTATCTCTATTTCTGTTATCTCTATCAGAAGAATCTCTTGAATCACCCTTTGGAGAAATCTGATCCTTCTTCTGATTTAACTTAGCCTTATAATCACCATCTCTGTTGCTATTCTGTGGGAAAACAACCTGAGAAATGTGCTTTTCTTTCTTCTCTTCAGGCTTAGCCTCAGTTTTAGCTTCAGGTTTTCCTGGCTTAAACTTACCCTTAACCTTCTGGATTTCGTCATCAGTTAAGCCGCTCACAGTCTTATAAGACTTCTCGCTATTCGATAACATTTCTATAATTTCATTGCTTTTTATACCTAATTCTTTTGCTAATTCGTGTACTCTCATTAAACAATGACCTCCTTATTCATTACTGTCTATACCTTGTTTAAAATATTCTTCTAATTTATTTTTAAATCCTTCATCTAGAATCGCAAGTGATGCTCTAAATTCCTTTCCTATTGCATGACCAATAGCTTCCTTTTCGGAAAAGAAATATATAGGAACCTTATAGAATTCACACATATTTGAAAACATTTTCTTAGTATTATCTGAAGAATCATCTGCAACGATAACCATAAAAGCCTTCTTAGACTTAACGGCCTTCTCTGTAGAAAATTCACCACTAACTACCTTTCCTGCTTTCTGAGCTAATCCTAACATGGATATAATTTTTTTATTGTCCAAGTTTCTCAAACTCCTTCTTTAATTCATCATAAACACTACTATCAATTGCCATCTTAAAGGATCTTTCTAAGCCCCTTTGCTTGATAGCCTTATTAAGACATTCAGGATTATTGCAAATGTATGCGCCCCTGCCATTCTTCTTACCAGTAGTATCTACTATAATTTCATTCTCTGGGCTCTTTAGAATCCTGATAAGATCTTTCTTATCTTTCATCTGACCACACCCAATGCATTGTCTTTGTGGAATCTTTTTAGTTCCCGGCATTAAATCACTCCAATCAGATAAGTTTTTAAAATATTTTCAAGGTATTAAGGAGTCTCTTCAACTTCAATATCTGCCTCAAAATCTAAATCTTCAAAATCGCTATCGTCTTCTTCATTATAAAGAGCTTCATCATCAGCTTCGCTCTTAATATCAATACCATAGCCTGTTAACTTAGCTGCAAGTCTAACGTTCTGACCAGACTTACCAATAGCAAGTGATAACTGCTGTTCTGAAACAACAATCTTAGCCTTCTTAGCATCGTCATCAGCTTCTGCAGCAACAACCTTAGCTGGACTAAGTGCATTAACAATATACTGAGCTGAGTTATCATCCCATTCAATAATATCGATCTGCTCATCACCAAGTTCGTTAACAATATTTCTAACACGGCCACCGCTAATACCAACACAAGCACCAACTGGATCTACGTTAGGCACATTAGCTCTAACAGAAATCTTAGTTCTTGAACCAGCTTCTCTAGCGATACCCATAATTTCAACTACGCCGTCCTTAATTTCAGCAGCTTCTTCTTCAAATAACTTCTTTACAAGTTCTGGAGACTTTCTAGAAACTCTAACTGAAATTCCGCTCTTTTCTCTATTAACAACTGAAAGAACGTAAAGCTTAATTCTATCGCCAACCTTTAACTTTCTTCCAACATTAACTTCTTCAGCCTTAAGGATTGTCTGGATTCTTCCGATATCAACAGTCATATCACCATTCTCAGCGATTCTCTGAATAACACCAGTAATTATTTCCTTCTCCTTAGCCTTATATTCCTTAAAGATAGAATTCTTCTCCTGCTCTCTAATTGTCTGAACGATAACGTTCTTAGCATTCTTAGCAGCCTTTCTTGAGAATTCTTCAGACTTTACTTCAATAGTAATTACATCGCCGATTTCTGCCTTAGGATCAACCTTTCTTGCATTATCAAGTGTAATTTCCTTGCTATAAATTCTTCTTTCCTTAATCTTCTTATTCTCGTCATCACCGTCAACCTCTGTTAACTTCTCAACAACAAGCTTATCAGCATAAATATGGAAGTCACCTGTTACTCTATCTAAAACAACGTGACCATTATCTGCCTTATCAAACTCAGCCTTATATTCATCCATAAGAGACTTCTCAATAGCAGTAAACATAATTTCCTTGCTAATTCCATTTTCCTTTTCTAACAACTCAAGAGCTGCGATTAATTCTTTATTCATCTTATCCTCCATTAAATAAAAATTTACTCTTCTACGTAAGCCCATCTAATCATAGATAGGTTCTTTCTTTCTATATTCTTATCTTGTCCGTTAATTTCAATTGTAATAGTGTCCTTGTCAAATGACTTTAAAATCCCTTCTGCTTCCTTAACACCATCTACCGCACTATAAAGTTTAATTTCAATTAAACGGCCAATACTTTTCTCATAATCACGTTCTTTTTTAAGTGGTCTTGTAAGACCTGGAGAACTAACCTCAAAAATGTACTCAGAGTCAATGTAATCTTCCTTATCTAAGATTTCATTAAAGGCTCTACTTACATTTTGGCAATCCTCAATAGTAACTCCGCCTTCCTTATCAATGAAAACTCTTAAGTACCAATCGCTACCTTCTTTGACGAATTCAACGTCAAAAAGTTCAACCTTGTTAGCATCGATAATAGGTTTAATAAGCATTTCAGTTTTTTCTTCGTAACTTTCTCTTTTACCCATTTAATGTCTCTGCCTTTCTTTAAAATATTCAATTTTAGTAACACGCACAAAGTTATTATACTATAAATATGCTTTTAACACAAAATAAATAAATTCCTGTGCTTCTATATTATTTAAACATAAAACTAAAGTGAGTGGACTATTATAAGTCCACTCACTTCTAAGTACTAATAATACAGAATAGCTCGTAGGGGAATCGAACCCCTGATTCTGCCGTGAGAGGGCAGCGTCTTAGCCTCTTGACCAACGAGCCATATCTTGTCCGTCGCACTCTTTAGTGCCGCGCGGTACTTTGATAATATACACTAGTTGCGACATAATTGCAAGTACTTTTTTGAAATTTTTTTGAAAAAATTAGATTTTTTCTAGCTTTCTTAATTCGTACCCGTCTCAAAGCCGCATAAACACTGAATTCTCACATTTTCATAAAAATAAAGAAAAACACAAGATTTTGTAGCCTTAATTAATTAATACTACTAAATCTTGTGTTTTAATATATTCTTCTATATTTAATTTAAAGTTTAGTCTAATTAAATTCTATGCAAAACTAAAGATTGCACCAAATAAACCTGCACTTACTAAACTCATAATACATCCTGCAAGTAAAACTCCAAGGAATACTGCAAGTACACTCTTCTTAAAACCAAAGTCAAGAATTGAAGCTGCAAGAGTTCCTGTCCAAGCCCCTGTTCCAGGGATTGGAATACCAACAAATAAAACTAATGCAAGGAATAAGCCATTACCAGCCTTCTCTTTTAACTTCTCTCCACCTTTATGTCCCTTCTCAAGACAGAAAGTAAAGAACTTTCCAATGACCTTCTTATCCTTACCCCACTCAAGCACACGTCTTGCAAAAAGATAAATAATAGGCATAGGTAACATATTAGCTATCATGCATACAATGTAAGACTGAAGTAGTGGAAGCTGCATTCCCTGTGAAATAGGAATAGCACCTCTAAGCTCTACTAAAGGAACCATTGAAACTAAAAATATAATCATATACTTTTTAAACATATTTCCTCCAAAATATTTCATTCTCTCTATTCTTGCTATTATTGCAAGACCTAGCCTAGTTTACACATTTTCAATTTGCCAGTCAATAGGCGACAATCCATTGTTAATTAAAAATTCATTAGTTTTTTTGAAATGTCCGCAGTCAAAAAATCCCCTTCTTGCAGAGAGTGGACTTGGATGAGCCGCAGTTAAAACTAGCTGCTTTGGATTATTTAGCATCTCAAGTTTCTCCTTAGCATTATTGCCCCAAAGCATGTAAACAATAGGTCTATCCTCGTTATTTAAGGTCTTTATAATCTCATCTGTAAAGCACTCCCAGCCCTTACCCTTGTGGGAATTGGCCTCATGTGCCCTAACTGTAAGCACTGTATTTAGTAAAAGTACCCCTTGGCTTGCCCATTTCTTTAAGTTGCCGTTATTAGGAATGTAGCAGCCGCACTCCTTATTTAATTCCTTATAGATATTCTTTAATGAAGGTGGAATCTTCTTTTGAGATAAGGGTACTGAAAATGCTAAACCATGGGCCTGGTTTTCTTCATGATATGGATCTTGCCCAAAAATCACCACTTTCACATCCTCTAAAGCCGTTAAATTAAGTGCTGTAAAAAGGTCCTCCTTCTTTGGAAAAACCTCCTTACTACTGTATTCTTCATCAATAAATCCCTCTAGCTTTTTAAAGTAGTCCTTCTCAAACTCAGCGCTAAGACTAGTCGCCCAGGAATTAGTAAACTTTTCCATAAAAATGTCTCTCTTTCTTTAATTCATCAATAAAATCCAAACAAGAAACAATTATACTCGCCCACTCTCCTTTTGGCAAAGAAAAGCCATAAAAAAACTACCTAGAAATTAAATTAATAATAATCTCTAGGTAGTTTATATATCATATATTCATGTCTTTTTTATTCAAAAATCCATATTATTCTACATGTCGTTTTTCTTCAAAACTACATATTATTCTACATGTCGTTTTTCTTCAAAACTACAATCTCATAGGAATATTTTCCTTAGCCAAATATTCCTTTAAGTCCTTGATTTCAAGCTCCTTAAAGTGGAATAGTGAAGCTGCAAGTGCTGCATCTGCCCCACCCTTTGTAAAGGCATCCTTAAAATCTTCCATCTTTCCTGCACCACCAGATGCAATTACTGGAATAGATACATTTGAAGAAATAGCCTTAGTAAGCTCGCAGTCATAACCAGCCTTTGTGCCATCACAGTCCATACTTGTTAGTAAAATCTCACCAGCGCCAAGCTTTTCAGCCTTCATAGCCCACTCAACAGCATCAATGCCCATGTCCACACGACCGCCATTTTTATAAATGCTCCAATGGCCATCTTCTACACGCTTAGCATCAATTGCCACAACCACGCACTGGCTACCAAACTTATAAGCTGCCTCGGAAATTAAGTTAGGATTCATAATAGCTGCCGAATTAATAGAAATCTTATCAGCACCCTCACGAAGTAAAACCTTAAAATCCTCCACAGTTCTAATACCGCCGCCAACTGTAAATGGGATAAATACCTTTTCAGCCACCTTTCTAACCAAATCAACTGTTGTATTTCTTCCATCGCTAGAAGCAGTTATATCAAGGAAAACCAACTCATCGGCTCCCGACTTATCATACATAGAAGCAACTAAAACTGGATCACCGGCATCCACCAAATCCACGAAATTAGTGCCCTTAACAACTCTGCCATCCTTACAATCAAGGCAAGGAATAATTCTCTTTGTAAACATATACCTTCTCCATTCATTTTCTCAATTTACATTTACCACACGAAATTAGCCTATAAATTTGCAAAATTTTCCAAAATCTTTAAGCCTACACTACTACTTTTTTCTGGATGGAACTGACATGCAAATACATTTCCAGCCTCCACACTTGCATGAATTGTAGTTGTGTACTCAGTTGTTGCAGCTACAATGTCTTCATTTGCTGCCTGTAAATAATAAGAATGGACAAAATATACATAAGGATTTTTAGTTAATCCCTTAAATAACTTTGCATCCTCTTTAACATTTAAAGAATTCCAGCCCATGTGAGGGATCTTGAAATCCTCTTTTGGAGGTATTCTAAGAATTTTTCCAGGCAAAATATTTAATCCTTCAACCCCAACAGATTCATCGCTTGACTCAAACAAAAGCTGAAGTCCTAAGCAAATCCCAAGAAATGGTGTCTTATTGTCAACACATTTTTTAATAGGGTCAATTAAATCAAACTTATCAAGATTATTCATGGCATCGCCAAAAGAGCCAACACCTGGCAAAATAACCTTATCCGCCTGCAAAATTGCATCTTTATCTCTAGTAACCAAAACCTCCTGATTAAGGGAGAGTAGCGCTTTCTCTACGCTTTTTAAATTTCCTGCATCATAATCAATTATTGCAATCATTCAGTACCTGCCGCTTTCCCGTATTCTATTATTACGAAGTAATACTCGGTAAAGTCTGAACTATACATCTCGGCTAATGATTCGGCCTTATTTTCTCCTATTGAAAATGTATCTTCAAGGGCATTTAGAATTTCTTCGTAAGCTGCTTCAAACTCGTCTGAAACCCCAAGTGCACCCGCCGTGTCACAATATTTATCATAAGCTATAACTCCCTTAATTAAGGAATTAAGTGCTTCCGTATTGTCATTCATTTGCAAATAAAGAGTATAAGCCTCATACTGTCTCTCAACATAGAGGATTGTCTTTGCCTGTTCATATAAAGTCGTGTCTGATTCGTTCAAACTTAAACCGTCAAGTGCCTCATATGCCGCTGCATAATCGCCCTTGTTAAAATAGTTCTTTGCAGTACTAGAACTGTAGTCATAGTTAACAGCATTAATAAGAACTAATAATAGTACTATAACACCTGCGACAAATAAAATAAACATAATCATGGAAACAGGTTTAATTTTTAGGATATCCTCTGGCTTTGGTTCAGGCTTTGGTTTCTTAGGTTTCTTTGGCTTGGGTTCCTTTTTAGGCTTTTCTTTCTTTTCCTTTTTAGGTTTTTCCTTCTCCGCAGCCTTTTTAGCCTCCTTGGCCTCTTTTGCTGCCGCCTTTTTCTCTTCCTTGGCCTTTTTAGCCTCTTCATCAGCAATAGCCTGTTGCTCCTCTTCTTGGGCCTCCTCTTCTGCCTGCTTTTGCTTCCACTGCGCAAGTCTATACTTAAACTTTGCAAAGAAGCCCTTCTTTGGTGCGCCATCTTCTCCAGCCTCACCATCAATCTCGTCTAAGATTCTACCATTTTCATCAGTCCTTCTCTTAGACTTACCTCTAGTCTCATCCTCTTCTTCTAAGTCTTCATCTTCCAAACTCTCAAAGAAAATGTCCTTAAGCTTTGCAAGAAAACCTGGCTTTTTAGGAGTCTCTTCAATTAAGTCGTCAAGCTCAACCTCATCCTTTGACTTCTTCGCCTTCTTTTCTTTTTTCTTCTTTTCCTTTTTCTCTTTCTTTTTATCCTCTGCCTCATCGCCATCTTCTCTAGTCTCTTCGTCGTCCTCTGCAAATAAATCCTCAACCGACATACTATCTGAAGTAGCATCCTCAATAATGTTGTCCAAGTCCATATTTACAAGACGCTCTATTTCATTATCTGACAATTCACCATCGGCAAATTCTCCAGCCAAATCATTAGCCAAATCATTAGATGCTAAATCCATGCCCTCATCTAAATCCGTTTCACTAAGCAATTTGTCAATTTCCTCGTCTGCCTTTAAATCCTTCTCCTCCTCGCTTAGTCCATCATCTTCGCTTACATTATCCTTAACAGCCTCCGGATCAATTGCCTCTTCCTCATCAATCTCCTCAGTCTCAGCCATTATATCCTCAAGACTAGATAAATCAGCACCATCGCCACTAGCCTCATCATCTGCAGCCTCGTCATCATCACCATCAGTTTCATCATCTGCAACCTCGTCATCATCACCATCAGTTTCATCATCTGCAGCCTCGTCACCATCTGCGTCCTCAGATTCTTCTATACTGATTTCATCCTCATAGTCTTTATCGTCTGCGTCTAATTCTTCATCATTATCATCATCGTCTGTGACTGCATTTGCCTCATCTTCAAAATTTAAATCAAGCCCTGAATCATTATAGCCATCCATAATATCTCCCAGAGCATCAATCAAAGACGCCGACTCGTCATCTTCAGACAAATCCGCATCATCAAAATCATCATTTAATTCATTTTCTAATTCATCATCTTCAGCTAAGCCCTCAAGATCTGCAAAATCCTCAGGATTTATAGAATCTATAGAATTAGCATCCTCCTCATTAAAAGCCTCAATACTCTCATCCTTGTTAGACGCATTGTTCCTGTCTACTGCGTTTCTAACTTCTCTAGATAAGCGTTCCTCCTCTAATTCATCAGCAGACAAATTAGCCTTAGAAGCCTTCTTTCCCTTGGCTAAATTTTCATCAGCACCAACTGATTGAAGCAATTTATTTAGGTAGTCCTCGTCATTATTTGGCAAATGTATTCACCACCTTGTCACGTTCTTTTATATAATAATATTTTAACATATATAGTATTTATCAACAAGAATATTAATTCTAAAGTCTAAGTTAAAAATATATGTTAGAATATTTTACCTATAAATATATCGGAAAAATTTTTAGAAATATTAACCTTTTTAAAGGAATTTATGGATTTTCCTTAAAAAAATAGTGCCGCTCTGTAAGAGCGGCACCATAAGAGGAAGTGTAAAAAATGAGAAAAAATCATCTTAAAAGCTTATCAATCTCTTCAACTAATCGACCAATCTCTGGTTTTGAAAGCTGAACATCAGCTCCTAAAGATTCGCCCTTAATTCTCATCTGTTCATTGATAAGAGAAGAGAAAATGATAATCGGTATGGACTTTAAAACTTCATCTGTCTTTACTAACTTAGTAAGTCTATGGCCATCCATAAGTGGCATCTCTAAGTCAGTGATAATAATGTCTATATCCAAATCGGTTTCTCCAGCCTTAGCTGAGCACAAATAATCCCAAGCTTCCTGACCATTATTACAAAGTGTAAGGTTACTATAACCTGACTTTGTAAGAGAATCAGAAATAAGCTTAATAAGAAGTGGAGAATCCTCTGCAATAACAATATGAGATTCGTTTCTTGCTCTTCCTTCGAGCTTTGAAATATCTGAAACCTTTAAACCAGTCTCTGGACTGATTTCTGATACGATTCTTTCAAAATCGAGGATAACAATCAATTGACCATCAATCTTTACAATACCAGTTGCAACGCCGGAATCTTCATTACTAATTGTTGCATCTGGAGTAATAATGTCTGCCCATGAAACTCTATGAATACCACAAACTGCATGAACGTGGAAAGCTACATTCAACTTGTTAAAGTTTGTAATAATAAACATATCTCTGTTCTGATCCACTGAAGGTTCTCTATTAATTACCTTTGCCAAATCTACAACAGTAATCATAAGATCTCTTGGCATAAAAATTCCTTCTACACAAGGATGCGAGTTTGGAACTGGTGTAACAGTATTAAATGGAACGATTTCCTTTATCTTAGCAACATTAATTCCATAATGATTTCCACCAACGATAAATTCTAATACTTCTAGCTCGTTAGTTCCACTATCTAGTAAAATGTTAGTTTCCATATTTAATTCCTCCATATTGTTTCACGATCAACTTATGTAAATATTATAACAAAACAATATATATTTTTCAATCGAAATATATAATTTTTTTACTTTCAATATAGTTCTTGGAATTACCTATAGAAAAAAAAAGCTTAGAGAAAAACTCTAAGCTTTAAGTTCTTGTTTATTCAAAACTGCACATTAAATATATTCATCCGTTTGATTATCCTTAAAGAATAACCCTCGTTTTGTTCAGTGATTTCTCACTCTCTATCCAAACCTTAACCTTACTTGGTTAAGCCCTCGACCTATTAGTACAAATCAGCTCCACATGTCACCACGCTTCCACCTTTTGCCTATCAACCTCGTCGTCTTCAAGGGGTCTTACTACATTCGTATGGGATATCTCATCTTGAGGGGGGCTTCACGCTTAGATGCCTTCAGCGTTTATCCCGTCCCGACTTGGCTACTCGGCCATGCACTTGGTAATGCAACCGATACACCAGAGGTCAGTCCACCCCGGTCCTCTCGTACTAAGGGCAGCTCCTCTCAAATATCCTACGCCCACGCCGGATAGGGACCGAACTGTCTCACGACGTTCTGAACCCAGCTCGCGTACCGCTTTAATGGGCGAACAGCCCAACCCTTGGGACCTACTACAGCCCCAGGATGCGATGAGCCGA
>NZ_JAEEVD010000031.1:0-29962 GCF_016290755.1 Lachnospira sp. | reverse complement strand
CCTCTTTCCATGCCTTTGGAAGTGCTGGCAAAATGTTTATAAAGCCTTCATGACTTTGTAGTAACATTTCTGAAATTCCTGCAATACTGCCAAAATTTCCATCAATCTGAAATGGTGGATGATTGTCTAAAAGGTTTGTAAGAGTGGATTTTTCAAGTAGAGCAACAATGTTTTCCCAAGCCTTATCACCATCAAGAAGTCTTGCCCACATGCAGATTATCCATGCCCTACTCCAACCTGTATAACCACCGCCATTGGCAAGTCTTCGCTCTAGGGTATTTCTTGCAGCCGTAAAAATTTCCGACTTATCTGGCATTTTCTGGGCTTGCATTGTCTGACCTGCCTTATCTAGCTTTACTTGGGTTTGAGCTGCTTTTGATTTTATCTGGCTTCCAGGATATAGAGCAAAGAGGTGGGAAATATGTCTATGACCTAAATCTATCTCCTCATAATCTCTTATCCACTCTTTAATCAGTCCATTTTCTACAACTATTGGACAAAGCTTTTCCACAAAATCCTGATATTTTTTAATTTCTTTCCCCAAAGCTTTCTCACATATACACAAATCTTTCATTAACTCATATGTAATCTGAGCATCCATAGCAGCACAATTAGTTAAGGTTCCCTTTTTCTTATCCTTTGTTAAATACTTATTTTCCGGAGAAACTGAAGGACTAACAAAATAAAAACCATCCTTATTTTTCTGCATCGTTTCCATAAGGAATTGCGCTGCCTCTTCCATAATGACCACATTTTCTCTTAAAAAATCAAGATCTTTAGTAAAGAAATAATGCTCGGCAATATGTAAACTTAGCCAAGCCGCTCCCATCTGCCAATAGGTAGATGCAGCATAAGTGTCTTGTGGCGCACAATCTCCCCATAGATCTGTATTATGATGTGCCACAAAACCATCAGCATTATACATTTCCTTAGCCACTTCCTTTCCCTTCGGAAGCATCCTAAATAAATGATCAAAAAGAGGCTTGTGTAAATCAGATAAATTAAGGCTTTCCGCCGGCCAATAATTCATCTGGGTATTAATATTTATGGTAAATTTACTATCCCATGCAGGTAAAAAATCCTTATTCCATATTCCCTGCAAATTAGCTGGCAAACTGCCCTCTCTTGAAGAACTAAGAAGTAAGTATCTGCCAAATGTAAAATAAGTATTTATTAGGCCTAAATCATCCTTTTTTTCCACAAATCTTTTTAAACGTAAATTAGTAGGCATATTTTCTAATTCATCTTTAGAAGTTGTATCGCTCTTTAATTCTAAGTAGCAACGCTTCATATATTGGTTAAAATCAGACATATGCTCTTTCTTTAAGATTTCATAATCCACCTTGCTAGCCTTATCAACCCATTCTAGAGCCTTAGCCTTTGGATCTTCATATCTATAACTTGTGGCTGCTGCTAAATAAAGCTTAAATTTTCCACCTGTTTTAATTAAAGAATTTCTTGCACAAACTTCCTCTCCAAGCACTCTACAAACTGCCACATAACTAACTCCACCATCTCCTGTTTGACCAGATAAGGCGATAGTGTTGTTGTCGATTTTTTCCAATTTGCTTAAATATCTATCCCTGCGCATTAGGATTCTAGAAGGCTCACCCTCAAAATCCATAACCAGCACTCGACTAGGATTAGATATGAAAATTTCTCGTTTATATTTACGATTATCATGTCCATTATATTCAACTTTCATAATTCCATAATCAAGATCTAGCTCTCGTTTATAGTTATGATTTTCTATTTCCATCTTGGACATATCCTTATCATTAAGCCATCGCATTCCGTGCAAACTCTGCAATTCATAGGCACTTTCTTGCTGAATTAATAAGTCACATAAGGGTTCATAATGACACTGTGAATCAGGACAGGCTGCAAAGGTTTCATCTGCTAGTATCTGCGCCTCTTCTAGCTTATCCTCTTCTAATAATTTTCTAATTTTAGGAATAGATTCCCTAGCATCGGGATTTACACGATTCTTAAATCCTCCATACCATAAGCTATCCTCGTTTAAACTTAAACGTTCAATTCCTGTTCCCCCAAAAACCATGGCCCCTAAAAAGCCATTTCCTAAAGGTAATGCCTCATTCCAATTTTTTGCTGCTTCCTCATAAAATAAAGATTTCATCTTATCCTCCCCAATAAGAATCTTGTGAGAATTTCCTGAGAATCTCGTAAGAATCTCATTAAATAAAGTATATAGTTAAATCTTATATAGTATGTGAAATAAATGCAAGGTAATTAAATAGAAGTTCAGGGATAGAACTTGCTTATTTCGGGAAATGTAGGACTAACGGCTTAAAATATCTTCATTGGGTCAACGAATTTCAAACAGCACAGAGAAATTTTAATCCGTTTTCCTACTTTTTTATCGATACGTATGATTCTCATTTTTTAGATTCTAATTATGCTTGTTTTGATAATCCATATTTGTAATTTTTCATTCAAAAGTCCTACAAGTAAATTTTTTACAAAAATCAATATTAGATTTCATTGACCTAATACATCAAAAAACTATCCTTAGGTCATTACTTCTTTTAGCATTTTCCTAATTCGACTTATATTAAAAGGCTGCAAGTTAGTTTCAAAGCTAAATATCAGATTCTTCCCAAGATAAATATCGTTTTTCTGGTATTCATCAATCTTTTTCAAACTTGCCTTTAAATACTCCCTGTCATCTAATAAGCCAAAATGCTCGTAATAAACCTCTTTTCTTGTATTCTTGTTATAAAGAGTAAAATCTGGATATCTTGTTTCTCCATTTTTTAAACGCAAAGCCTTCTCATAATGATAAGGAATTCCAAGGTCATACAATGTATCTGCAATTAATGCCTCTGATTTGGAACGTACCTTCTCACCGCGTTTTGTGTCATATACTTTATTCTCTTCTAAATAATCCGTTGTCTGGATTCTTTTATTTTGCCATTTAATAGCACTTAATTCTTTGTCTAAAATATAGGGATTTACTAGAGTTTTTCGAACTTCAGATAAGTTATCATAGATCAAATTTAGATTGTTTGTCTCTAACTTTTTCTTTACCTTTTCAAGGTAATCGATTTCTTTATAACAGTTCTTTACAAAATCTGATTGGTATCTTTTCTGAGCAAGATTTTTTGCAATTTTGATTTCACTTTTCTTTAGGTATATTCCACCCGATTTGTCTTTGACTTGATAAAAACGAGGTCTGTTATTATTAAAAGATACTCTTAAATAGCCTTTTTCGAAGCGGTCATTATCCTTCAAGGCTTGATTTAGAGCACTCTTATCAACAGCAATTCGCTTTTCAAGCATAGCTATCAACTTTTCCATATTTTCTCCTGTGTATAATTTAATGTTTCTTGGGAATTGGGCTTGTCTCGCCCTAGATTTAAGATGGTTTGTTAAGAATATAAAGCAAGGAATTGCTTTCATTTAGTTCAAACCTTCAGTAGTATATCATGTAGGAATTGTTTTGTCATTAACAATATATTTAACTATCTGCTTATGTTAAATTTCTTGGATTTGAACGCTACATATATTGATTCTTTGGAATATAGGGGACTATCCTTATTTTAAAAATTGACCCAGGCATATTTTTATTATTACCTAGGTCAATCGAATTTAATTTTTCAACTATTAATTTTAATCCTTCCCACTAGTTTTTCTTGAATAAGGATTAAATCTCATTTTTTAAGATCTCAATTTTAAAAATTTGTTGACCTAATCCCGAAATTTTTGTCGAAAAGGATTATCTCTTAAAAATATTTAAGTTGTAGACTTGCATATTATTGACCTAACAAGCTTTTTTTACTTCGCTAGGTCAATTCGCGCCCGGAGAAGCAATGAATCAGCCGACTTATGCGCTAGAGCCACACGGCGCAGCAATATTTCTCATCCAGACGCCGCACTAATTCTGCCACTCAAACTTACGCAAGCTTCTCAAATGCGATTCTTGGCATATCATCACTTTCTACATAAACTGTTCCTGTGTGCTTAAAACCTAACTTACTAAGGAGATTCTGCATTACTTTGTTATCACCATGAGTATCGATTCTTACGTGACCTGATTTCTCGAAAGCCCAATTTAAGCAAAATGTACCAATGCCTCTTTCTGAACCATCCACTGCAAGTCTATGAACTACTGCATATGGACTATCTTCAAGCCATGTTCCATCAGTGATATCACCGTAAGTTGGATCAACGTCCTTACCATAATTATAGAAGAATACGCCGATTACTTCGTCTTTGTCGTTTAGGCAAACAAAGCTTTTCTCTCTTTTAATATCCTCAACAATTAAATCTCTTGGTGGCCACTGTGTTGGTCCCCACTGAGTTGGATTTCCGTGCTCTGCCATGAATTTTCTTGCATAGGCATAAATGTCCATAATGCGATCTAAATCAGTTATTACTGCATTTCTAATTTTCATAATTAAAATTTCCTTTCCAATATCTTCCTTCCAAATATAAATAAATGTTTTGTCAAGAGATATTGTAACAGACCTAGATGCATTTTCAAGAGAAAGATTAATCTCTACTTATTCTACTTATCACTACTTATTCTTCTTAGCAACAAGTCTATAAATAAATGTAAATACAATACCTACACATGAGAAGATGATTGCATACATGAAGGCATCCTGATATGCGCCTGTTTTTGCAAATGTTGTTCCCATAATCTGTGGACCAAAGTAACCTGCAATTGCAAAGCCAATAAACATAATACCGTAGTTTACTGAGTTATTTTTAGGACCAAACTGGTCTGCTGTAAAGCCTGGGTATACACCCATGAAAGCGCCATAGCTGATACCAACGATTGAAAGGCCGATGTAGAATAGAATAACTGTGCCCATTCCTGAGAAGTAAAGGCATAAAAGGCCAATTACTGCAAGGATGCAAGCAAGGAATAATGTGTTAATTCTACCAATCTTGTCTGAAACGAAACCAGCCACAATTCTACCTAAAGCATTAAATAAAGCTAATACTGAAACTGCTAAGCTCGCTGCTACTGCTGATAAACCTACCATGTGCTGGGCAACTGATGAAGCCTGTGATGTGATCATCATACCTGTAAAGGCGCCACATGTAAGAAGTAAAAGCATTACGTAGAATGTAGGTGTCTTTAACATTTCCTTCCAGTTCATGTTCTGCTTAACTGCTGCAGTTTTCTTTGGTGTGAAACCTGCTGGTGTATAATCATCAGGACACTTCTCAAGGAAGATTACAGAAACTGCAATAAGTACCATAAATACAACACCTACGATTTTGAAGGCTGTTGTTGCATTTGTCTTAGAAACAATTACTGTAACGATTGGAGGGAGAATTACTGAACTTAAGCCGTAAACAGCAGTTGTGATACCACCAACTAAACCTCTCTTATCTGGGAAGAACTTAACGCAAGTAGAAATTGTGCTACCGTAAGCCATTCCAAGACCGAGACCACCAATGAGGCCGTAAGTTAGGATAAGTCCGTTAACGCTAGTTGTAAAACCTGATAAAAACATACCTAAGCCCCACATGATACCGCCAATTAAAATGACTTTTCTTGGTCCAAACTTATCATTAAACCAACCACCTGAAATCATTGTGATTGGGCCAACTGAGTTAGCAATTGTATAAACGATTGCAAGGTCTGCGGAAGTCACTGTTTTTCCAAGAGTATTTGTAAAATAGTCTGCCATACCAGCAGAGAACACGCTCCACACATAAATAGAGCCTAAACAAAGATTAATAAAACATCCTGCAATTAGGACAATCCATCTTCTTTTATCTAAATCTTTAATTCCTAAATTCATATTTTTATTCCTCAATTTTTTTATATTATTTTGCTAGGTGCGGTCGCCTTGGGAATGACGACCTATCTTTAGTGATTATATTTCCGGGCTTTTTGCATTTTCAAAAGTACTTATCTTTATGAAAATGTAAAAGCACCGGTTAGTTACATCTTAGATATCAAGTGCTGCGTGGTAGCCCCAATATACTGCGTTTGTAATTGTTGAAACCTTAGCGGCATCACCGATTACTCTAACGAATGGAGCGCAATCTCTTAATTCTTCAACTACGTTTGTTCTTGAACGCTGGCCAAGGGCACAGATTACGCTTGAACCCTTAACAAATACTGCCTTGCCATCTTTGTCTTCACACTCAACACCTTCAGCTGTTACCTTGACTGCCTTAAGTCCTGTATGTACATCCACATATTTATCAATCTGCTGTAAGAGTAATGGACGATGTCTTACATTAGCATCCGGTGCTAAGCTATCTCTCATTTCTACGATTGATACCTTCTTACCTTCCTGACCTAAGTGAATTGCACATTCAGAACCTGCAAGGCCGCCACCAAGGATTACAACTTCGTCGCCAACTTTATCCTTTTCCTTGTAGTAGTTGTTAACGATGACTACATTTTCACCATCAAGACCTGGGATAGGAGGTATGAGTGGCGTTGAGCCAACAGCGATAATTATTGCGTCTGCATTTTCAGCAAGGGCATATTCCTTAGTAACCTCAGTATTTAAGCGGATTTTAACGCCAGCCTCACGAGCTAATTTCTCGTAAGTGCCTGTAAGCTGGTACATTTCGTATTTGAAAGAAATTGCCTGCTCACTCTTTAAAATACCGCCAAGTTCAGATTCCTTCTCGCAAAGGATAACCTCATGGCCACGTCTAGCTGCTGTATAAGCTGCATAAAGTCCACCAGGACCGCCGCCTGCAACTAATACCTTCTTCTTAACTGGAGCTGGTGAAATTTCATCACCTTCGATTTCACGACCAATAATTGGATTTACTGTACAACGTCTTGTGGATGTAGCTGCACGCTCAGCCATACAAGTAAAGCAACGAAGGCAACGAACGATTTCGTCATTGCGATTTTGCATAATCTTTTCTGGAAGGTATGGATCTGCAAGGAGAGCACGTCCCATGTAGACAATATCAGCCTTTCCAGAGGCAATAATCTCTTCCATCTGTGCTGGGTCATTAAGACCACCAAGAGTGGCAACAGGCACAGATACGTGCTTCTTAATCTCTGCGGCAAGGTAAACATTTCTACCATGCTCCTCAAACATTGAAGGATGTGTAATTCCAAATGTTCTCTGGTAAGTACCGGCAGAAACATGGATAATGTCTACGTAAGACTCTAATTCCTTAGCGATTTCAACGCCTTCCTCAAGGCCGTAACCGCCATCAAAGAACTCAGAACCTGACATTCTAAATTCGATTGGGAAACGAGGGCCTACTGCATTTCTTACTGAAGTAAGGACTTCCTTTGCAAATCTGCATCTATTTTCTAAGCTTCCACCGTACTCATCAGTTCTCTTGTTAAAGAAAGGTGATAAGAACTGGTTTATAAGCCAACCGTGACCACCATGGATCATAAGCATTTCAAAACCGGCACGCTTAGCCATTGCTGCAACATCACCGTAAGACTTAACGATGTCATCTATCATGTCCTTAGTTAAGGCCTTAACTTCTACGCCGTCAGGACGAACTGTATCAGATGGTCCCCACTGATTCATGCTCTTTTGCTTTGACTTATCTGTCATGTAAGTTCCTGCATACATTCCTGAATGTGAAAGCTCTAAGGAAGCAATTGCACCATGTCTTCTAATTGCATCTGCTGTGTATGTAGCACAAGCAAGGGAATTTAAGATTGAAGGATCAAGGTGATATGCATGACTTCCGTCAGTTTTTGGATGAACCATAAGCTCTGAAACTGTTACAGCACCAGCGCCGCCCTTTCCTCTAAGCTCATAAAAGGCTGTAGACTTAGGTCCGATACAACCATCATTTGTAATGTCAGTTCCGCCCATTGGTGCAGAAAACATTCTGTTCTTAAAAGTTACGCCAGCCACTGTAATTGGACTTGATAAATGTGGATACTTTCTTTCCATCTGTTTTTCTCCTTTTGAAAATGTATTTTTTTATTTACTATTTCTTTAACCGCAAATTATCTGCTAATTTAAGGGATTGATAATTATTTAACATTTGCTTGTTATAATTTTAACACTCCTTATTGAGAATATTCTATCAACAAAAAAATAGAAGGTAGAAACTAATAGTTTCTACCTTCTTGCATTCTTTTTTAACTCTTTTTCAAGCTTTAACAAGCATTCATCTTTTCTTTTTTCGCTTTTATAAACCAGATAGACACTCCAAGGAATGGCGTCTTTAATAGGGATTAGAGCTACATTTTCAAAAAGCCCTTCTCTATTATGGATGTCCACATCGATTCCTATTCCAATGCCTTCTCTAACAAACTCATAAATCATGGCAGCTTCCATGGTTTTAATGCGTATGTGTGGAAAAAATCCTTCGCGCTCGCAGGAATTAATCAAGTTATCATAAGCCTGATATTTCTCGTTTAAACTAATTAACTGCTCATCCTTTAAGTCTGCTATCTTTAGGCTTTTCCTATTAAAGAGCTTATGCCCCTTTGGCACAACTGCGCACATGGTCTTACTTTCAAGCTCCACTTCAATAACATTCTCTGCTGCCACACGGCCAATTACTAGGCCTAGGTCTATCTGATTTTTGGCTAGCTTTTGCTTAACATCAAGGTTTGAGGATTCCTCGATACTTAGCTCTACATTTTCAAAATCCTCTTGTATCTTATCAATGACACTTAAGGGCAACATCCTGATTAAACCGCAGGAATAGCCTAGTTTAAAGATCTTCTTCTTGCTTTTAATCTCTTCTAGACCTTCCTCAAGCTCTCTTGTGCTCTCCAAAATTCTGTGGCTTTTCTTATAAAAGAAAACTCCCGCTTCTGTTGGCACAAGGCCTTGCTTTGTTCTATCAAAGAGCTTAACCTGAAGCTCTGTTTCAATTCTATCCAGGGCTTTCCCGAGTCCCTGAGGTGTGATAAATAAAGACTTCGCTGCCTTATTTATACTTCTTGCCTCATAGCATTCCATATAAAAACGTATATCTTTAATATCCATATTAACTCCTTATGCTAATTTTACTTCATCGCCAGAATGCACGTATTCTAGCTGATCTCCCATGATTTCCTTCATCATATCAAAAGCTGGGAGGCCTGTGCAATGACAAGTGTAAAATTTAGTATTGTAAGTCTTTAATACATTTGCAATCTCTTTAATTTCCTTAACCTCATCCTCTGTGTAATCGGAGTTCTTCTTTAAGTGGAAGCCGCTAATTACATAGTCTGGAGTAGATTTATACTTGTAAATGTAATCATCCATGATACTTAAAATTCCGTTATGAGCGCAGCCTGAAATCAGAACGCTTTTATTGTCGTCCCTTATAACTAAGAACTGTTCGTGCTTAAAATCGTCCTTCACAAATCCGTCTGGCTTCTTTACTAGAAGACGGTCGTTTGTAAATGGAAGAGGATGAGTTCTTTCCTTGATGGTAAAAAGCTCAAGCTCCTCATCGATTTTAAAATTACCGCCAATCTTCTTTAGATTATCTAACTTACTTATTTCTGGATCAATTCCTATATATCTATATCTTTTTCTTCCTGCCTCCACGCCATCATCAGCGTAGTATTCACGCTCCGCAAGGGCCTGCATATAGATAGTTGCCTGATTATTTATTTTTGTAAAAGGCATTATGCCACCTGAATGATCATAGTGACCGTGACTTAGCACCACCGTGTCCACTTTTTTCAAATCTATATCGAGCTTTTTGGCATTCTCAAGTGTCACATCGGATGGTCCTAAATCCACTAATAGCTTGTGACTTGTGGTTTCAATATAAAAGGAAAAACCATGGGCACAATCAACGCCACTACATCCTTTTGTGTTTTCGATTAAGTTTTGAATTCGCATATAGGCCTCCTTCCAATTTCTTTTTATATAATAGCAAAAAGTATTATCTTTGCCTAATTATGAAAAAACCCTTCAGCCATAGAAGCCGAAGGGTAAATTACTGTAAAGCGGCTAATTATTCGCGCTTTTCAATTTCCTTATCTAACATATAGAGAAGTCTTCTATCCCCTCCAACGGCCTCAACCCTTGAAATCATCTTTCTTGAATTCTCCTCTTCCTCCTTTTGCTCCTCTATAAACCAATCGAGGAAACTTTGAGTTGTGTAATCATTTTCAGCAACCGCCAAATCCATAATCTTGCAAATCTCTGCGGTAATGTACTGCTCGTGCTTGTCCGCCTCAATTACTGCAGCCAAGGCACTTTCTATCTTAATATCCACCTTATCTATGGCCTCAAGGCACACATCCTGCTTAGAATCTAGAAGATAATCATAAATCTTCATGGCATGCTCCTGCTCTTCTGTAGCCTGAACTCTATACCAGTTGGCAAAGCCATATAATTTAGCCTTTGTAAAAAACTTAGAAATTCCCAAATACAGGTAAGCAGAGTAAAACTCCTTATTTACCTGTGCATTAAGCAAATCCGCTACATTCTGTTTCATAGTCCGTCTCCTTTGCTATTTATTTAGTTAACACATGTATATCTATTGCTAGTTTACCATATCTATAATTAGAATACAAAGTTTTTATTTTTATGAAAATGTAAAAAGACATGACATTTGTCACATGCAGGAAATGACTGCAATCACTAGTGTCCAGAGCGGGAATTTAATATTATAATTTTAGATTTACGAAATTGCTTTTAACTTGTGTAAGTTAATGCTAGGTAAATTGATAATAATAAGGGAGATTAATAAGGAGATAAATTTATGAGTGATTCAATCGTTAAAGTTAACAATTTAGTTAAGCGATACAAGGAAAAAATCGCAGTGGACAACTTTTCACTTGAATTAAAAAAGGGGGAAATTCTAGGACTCCTAGGACCTAACGGTTCTGGAAAAACTACAACTATTAACTGCATTTTATCTCTTCTAAGTTTCAACAAGGGAGAGATTATGATTTTCGATAAAGAAATGAGCCCAAAGGCCTACGACATTAAGTCAAGAATTGGGGTGGTTCCCCAGAATGTGGCTATTATGAATACTTTGAATGTATATGAAAATGTGGACTTCTTCTGTGGGCTGTATATTAAAGAAAAGCAAAAGCGCCGTCAGTATGTAGAAGAAGCCCTAGAATTTACAGGCCTTAGCGACTACAAGAAATACAAGCCTAAGAAGTTATCTGGTGGTTTACTACGAAGACTTAACATTGCCTGCGGCATTGCCCATAAACCAAGTTTAATCATCTTTGATGAGCCAACAGTTGCCGTTGACCCACAAAGTCGTAACGCAATTCTTGAGGGCATTAAGGAAATGAATAGACAAGGGGCTTCTATTATTTACACTTCTCACTACATGGAGGAAGTTGAGGAAATCTGTAGCCGCATCATCATTATGGATCACGGCAAGAAGGTAGCCGAGGGCACAGCAAATGATTTAAAGAATTCCTTAAAGATTCGCGAAAGCATTTGCATAGGAATGCCTGCCATAAATGAAGATATACTTAAGGATATCAAAGGCATCAACCATGTCTATGACGCTAAGTATAGCGAGGGCGAGCTTGTTATTAGCCTAGATGGGGGCGAGCATAATCTTGTACATGTACTTGAATATTTTAGTGAAAAAAATATACCATTCGGCCATGTACAAACTAAGCTACCAACACTAAATGATGTCTTCCTAGAAATTACTGGAAAGGAGTTGCGTGACTAATGTTTTTAAGAATATTTTCCTATAAAATAAAGCAATTAATTAGAATGCCATGGCTTGTGGGCTGGAACTTTCTCTTTCCATTAGTCCTTGCAAGCGCCTTCTATCTAGGCTTTGGCAATATGATTAAGGATGACCCAAACCGTTTAGACACTATTGAGGTTGCCTATGTGGCTGGTGATGGTATAAATAGTAACTTTTTATCCGTTATAGAGGAGCTTTCAAAAGAGACAAAGGATCACGGTAAAATCCTTGAGGTCACTAGCTTTGATAGTTTAGAAGCTGCTAGTGATGCTTTGAATAAAAAAGACATTGAAGGAATCTATTACCAGCATGATGACAGCATTGAAGTCATTGTTACTGAAAATGGTCTTATCTCCACTAGTCTTTCTCAGATAGTAAAGAGCTACCAAAATTACCAAGCAAGTTTTGAAAAAATTTTATCAGAGAAGCCAGAAGAAATTGACACTCTTATTGCTAGTATAAATTCCAATATGAGTTTTTTGAAAAAATACGACTTTAAATCTGGGGTATCACAGTATATGCAATTTTTCTATGCCCTACTTGCCATGTCCTCACTTTTCTCATCGTGGGTAAGCACAGCTATGATGACAAGTCTTTGTGCCAACCTTTCAGAATGTGGTAAAAGATTTGAGCTGGCACCAGGACATAAACTAAAGGCAATATTTGCTGGAATCCTTGCAGGTACATTACTTCAAACTCTTTCAAACACAGTGGTTATCTGCTATGTAGAGTACTGCCTAGGTCTTCACTGGGGCGCACCAATTTACATGGTCATTGCCATAACTAGCCTTGCTAGTGCTCTTGGTATCTCAGTTGGTACCTTGATTGGCTCTATCTTTAAAAATGAAATTGCCCTCTCTATGGTACCTCTTGCCTTTACCATGACATGTTCCTTCTTTTCAGGACTTATGATGGGCGGCATTCAGCAGATCATTCAGAATTTCTGCCCAATTTTAAATAAAATCAATCCTGCCACAGTATTTACAGATAGTCTATATCAATTAGCTTGCTATGGCAAAACTTCTGCCTACTATCAGGATTTAGGAATAATGGTGCTTATGATTGCCATTTGCCTAATTATTAGTGTTCTAATTTTAAGGAGGAGAAATTATGACAGTATTTAAGGCTACGCTTCTATCTCTAAGAAGCTTTTCACAAACAATAATCATATACTTTTTAGTATTTGCCATATTTACAGTTGTTAGAGCTAAGGTTTCATCTAACTCTAGTGCCGACATTTACAAGGATACAAGCCTTAACGTGGCAGTGGTAGATTTGGATAAAAGCGACATCAGTGAAGCTTTAATTAGCTACCTAGATTCTAGTCAGAAAATTACAAAATTAAATTTAACTAGCGAAGAACTTGACTTTAAGGCAATCAATGATAACGTTCGTTTTGAAATTTACGACTATGCAATTGTTATACCTAAGGATTTTAAAAATTTACTTCTATCCGGAGATTACGAAGATTCAATCCAGTATCTTGCTTCTGCAAATTCCGCTAGCGGTTATTTGATAAGTCAGAAAATAAATACATTTTTATCAGACATCAAAACTTACCTAGACTGCGGATATAGTGAGGAGGAGGCCATTAACATCTCCCTAGAGCAAGTGGAAAAAACGGACATTGTAGAGACTAAGATTTACTCAAACAACGACTATAAGTCAACTACTAACAGTGCTTCCATTTCAAGCTCATTTATTTTTAGCGCCTACTCTTGTCTTATGATTCTTACAGTTTGCATCGCTTCTGTACTAGGATTTTTAAAAGATAAGGACTCAAAGAACCGAATAAATATCAGTGGAAAATCCTTTGCTAGCCGTAACAAAGAGCTTATCCTTGCGGTTTTACTAATTGGCTTTGTGTTAACAACTTGCTTCTTTGTTTATTCCGCAATTCTTGGAAGAAATCAGCCAGATTTTCACATGCTTTTCTTCTATGGAATTAACGAAATTTTCCTAATGTTTTTGGGAATTGGAATTGCTTACTTTATATGTTCAATAACTTCAAATACAAACCTTATAAACATGCTTTCAAATATGATTGTTCTTTCCATGAGTTTCCTATGTGGAGTGTTTGTTCCATCAGAGTTTATGTCGGCGGCAGTTGTGAAATTTTCTCAACTTCTCCCAGTTTACTGGTTTGTAGATTGTTGCAAATATATTGAGCACCACAGCGTCTCAAATGTTTTTAGTTCCCATTTCATAGAATGTTTGCTTATTCAATTAGTTTATGCAATAATATTCTTTGTAGCAGGAATTATTATTAACAAAAAGAGGGAGCAATATGCTTACTGATGTTTTTATTAGACTAATTGCAGCAATTTCGCTGATAATTTTATTAAATGCAAATGACATTACGACAAGTTCAGTCGTAGTGTCAATTTGCACATTTTTATTCTTAGAAATCACTATCTTAATTCCAAAAAGGAAACTAGCAGATGCACTTATCTTTGTGCCTTTCGTAGTTTGCCTAATTTTTCTAATTATAAGGAAGCCGACAAATTTTCCTATATACTTGGCCTTCCTCTTATTGTCTTTAGTTTTTACCTATGTTTCCACAATTCTTTACGAAGAAGTCATAACTTATAAACAAAAGCTCTACAAAACTCGTGATGATAGTGTGGAAATCGAGAGTTTACTTAAAAATAAAAATAAGCATTTAGTGCTTGAACAGGACCAGCAAATTCACCTTGCTACCCTAAACGAGCGTAACCGAATTGCTAGAGAAATCCACGATAATGTAGGCCACATGCTTAGTCGCGCCATTCTACTGCTAGGCGCCATTAAGACTATGAATTCTGATGAAAATATAATGCCCCAGCTAGAGATGCTATCAAACACTTTAGATGAATCCATGGAGAAAATGCGAAATTCTGTCCATGACCTTAGAGATGACTCTATTGATCTTGCAAAAAATTTTGACGACATTATAAAGGAACTCACTAATTTTCAGGTTTCTACAGAGTTAGATTTTGAAAATAATTTACCAAAGGAAGTTAAGTTTAGTCTTATTGGAATCCTAAAAGAAGGAGTCACAAATATAATTAAACACAGCAAGGGTGACAAGGTTTCAATTATTTTGCACCAAAACAGAAACTTTTGTACTCTTTCTATTTCAGATAATGGGAAGGTTGATTCAGATATAAAGAAAAAGATTCAGTCCGGAGTTTTTGAAGGAATCGGACTTGAAAATATAAGGCAGAGAGCTAACGCCTGCAACGGTGATGCTTACTTTTATTGTAATGATGGTTTTACAGTCTTTGCCAGATTAAATTTCTAATAACAAGCTTGATAGCTATAAGGAGATAAAATGCAAAAATCTATTTTACTAATTGATGATGACGAACTTATTACCATGTCCCTTGAAATGATTATTTCAAGCAAGGAAGAATTTAAAATTGTAGGAAAAGGACATAGTGGAAGGGAAGCTATTGACCTTTATGAAGAGTTAAAACCTGACCTAGTTCTTATGGATATAAGAATGGAGGGCATGAATGGATTAGAAGCTGCAAGGGAAATTCTAAAAAATCACCCTGAGGCAACTATCCTATTTTTGACTACATTTTCAGATGACGAATATATTATCGAGGCCTTAAAACTTGGGGTTCGCGGCTATCTTTTAAAGCAGGACTACAAGGCATTAGACACTGCCCTCACTGCTGCCATAAATGGCCAAAGCGTCTTTGGGGGAACTATTATAAATAAATTACCGAAACTTATAAACGCTGGGACTGCCTCTAAAAATGATGCTGCTAGCCTTGGAGCTAGCACCACCACAAGTTCAGCAACTGTTACTCTCCCAAGCTTTGACTATGCCGCTGCTGACATTACCGATAAGGAATTTGCTGTAATTCAATTAGTAGCAGACGGTTATTCAAACAAGGAAATTGCTGGCAAACTTTTCTTATCAGAGGGAACTGTTAGAAATTATCTCTCCACAATTTTGGAAAAATTAGACCTAAGAGATAGAACTCAGCTTGCGATTTTTTATTTAAAGAATATCTAAATAAGATTTACTGTATTTAATTGTAAAAATAAGACATGTAAAAAGTGCTATAGATAGTGATTATAAAGGCCTTGCCCATCACTTTCCATAGCACTTTTCTTTATGGTTAATTACTTGTAAGCTTAAGTTGTGTCGCAATCTACTTATAATAAATTTTAGCTAACCTCGTCTAATTCCGGTAACATGTAGATTTGCTTTAGTCTAATATACTCTTTTCTAAAATATGGGTCGCTACCCTTAACCTTAACATCCACGTATTCGTGCATGTCTAGTTCATCTGCTTGAATCTCAATTAGAGCGGCTGCAATATTTGAGCAGTGATCTGAAACTCTTTCATAGTTTGTCAAAATATCCTCTAACAAAATTCCTGCCTCCATTGAGCACTCCCCACGTTTCAATCTATCAATATGTCTTTGTTTCATCTCCATTACAAGGTCATCAATTACCTCTTCAAGTGGCTCCACATTTACAGCAATCTTGGTATCTCTTGTGGAGAAAATATTTAGGGTTAACTTCATAATATTTTTAACTGCAACTCCAAGGAACTTCAATTCCTCAGTAGCCTTGAAGGAGAACTCTACATTTTCATCATTCTTCTTTTTAAAGGACTCGGCGATGTTAATTGCATGATCTGACATTCTCTCAAAATCGCTGATGGAATGTAGCAAAATCGACAATTCGTGGCTATCGTCCTTGCCCAAATCCTTGCTTGCCAACTTCACAAGATAAGTTCCAATCTTATCCTCGTACTCATCCACCAACTGCTCTAACTTTATAACTTCTTCCACCTTCTCGTCAGAGTATTTAGCCTGAAGGTCGAGAGCTAGTAAAATGGCCTCGTTAGTGTGCTCAGACATCTTAACTACAGCTTTCTTACAAAGTCTAATTGCATAAGAAGGTGTATCTAAGAATCTTTCATCAAGGGCTGCAAGCTCTGCCGGTCTAACTGGATCATTTTCATTATCCTTATGATTTCTAACTGTGAAGGTTGCAAGTCTTACCAACTGGTTTGCAAATGGGAACAATAGCACTGCGCAGCCGATGTTAAATAAACTGTGAATTACGGCAATTCCTGCAGCGCCGGCTGAGGCTGTTAGGAATGTAAAATGCATCACACTATTTATTGAATAGAAGCCGATCATAAAAATAATTGTTCCTATTAAGTTAAAGTAAAGATGAATGAACGCTGCTCTCTTAGCATTCTTACTTGCTCCAATTGCTGAAAGCATAGCAGTTACGCAAGTTCCGATGTTCTGACCCATAATAATTGGAATTGCTGTTCCGTAAGTTACCGCACCACTCATACAAAGGGCCTGCAAAATACCTACGGATGCTGATGAACTCTGGATTACCGCTGTAAGCACGGCACCTGCTATCATTCCAAGTATTGGATTTGAAAATGCAGTCAACATTCCGGTAAAGGCTTTATTATCCTTAAGTGGCTCAACCGCTCCACTCATTGTTTCCATACCAAACATTAATATTGCAAATCCAAGTAAAATGTTACCAACTATCTTCTTTTTTTCACCATTCTTACTTGTCATAATACATACAATACCAATTGCTGCAAGTATTGGTGAGAAGGAACTTGGCTTTAGTAGATTAACAAATACATTACCACCGCTAATTCCTGTTAAGGACAAAATCCAAGATGTGATTGTTGTGCCGACATTAGCACCCATTATGATTCCAACGGCCTGTGTAAGTTTCATGATTCCTGAATTTACAAAACCTACCACCATTACTGTTGTTGCCGATGATGACTGTATTACTGCTGTTACAAAGGCACCGAGTAAAAGTGCCATAATTCTCTTCTTTGTTAACTTCTCTAAAATCTTCTCAAGCTTTCCTCCTGAAAGCATTACAAGACCATCGCCCATGGTGTTCATTCCGTAAAGGAAAAGAGCGAGGCCACCAATCATGGTTAATACTCCAAAAATATCCATAATATCTACCTCTTTTTCTTTTTACAGTTTGATTGTATAGGCCTTCTGTAAACTTAAAGGGGTGGTCTGTGTAAAATCTATGTAAAATTTCTTGTGACTATTCTGTTCTTAATCTCTTCTTCTAGCCACAAATCCTTATTATTTTCCTAAAAGATAGGAAAAAGCGTGTGCCCTAGATTTAGAATACACATCATTACAGGCACACAGGAAGCTTTTTCCAACTATTTTTTTACTATTTTTCTTTTGTTTCTTCTTCATTCCAACTAATCCCTATAGACTATAGTAATTCCCTGAACATCTTTCTTATCCCTTTTATATCTAGCGGGCTATTCTCTGTTTCGTAGGTGAATAGCAAATTCTTACCTAGATAAATTCCATTGTTTCTGTACTCATCAAGCTTTAAAAGATTGCTGCTTAAATACAGCTCATCGTCTAACAAGCCAAAATGCTCAATGTAAACTTCTTGTCTTGTCTTTTTATTTAACACAGTGAAATCTGGAAATTTGATTGTTCCGTTTTTAAGGACTAAAGCCTTTTCGTACTTGTATGGAATTTTCAAATCATAAAGAATATCAGCAATGATTGCTTCGGATTTAGAACGTACCATTTCTCCTCTTTTTGTTGAATAAACCTTGCATTCCGGCAAGTAATTACTTGTTTTATAACTTTCTTCCTGCCAGTTTTTAGCATAAATATTATCTGGTAAAATGTAGGGATTTACTAGATTTTTTCTAGTAAGCGATAATTTGTCATAGGACATATCAGAATTGTTTTTTGATAAATGTGTGATTACACTTTGTAGATAAAGGATTTCAGATTCTGCCATTTTTATAAATTTTCTATTGTAACTTTTCTGGGCTAGTTCTCTAGCAAATTGGTGGTTATCTTTCTTGATGTACTCACCTAAATCGGAGGCCTTTTGATTCATCCAATAATATCTAACTCTTTTGTTACTTGTTGAAACTCTGAGTGAACCCTCGGGAAAATCTTGATCTTTCTTTGCCAACCTTAATGCGCAGTTTAAGTTTGCTAATCTAGCCTCTAGCATCATTAGTAATTCATCCATAGTGAATCTCCTTATTTAGTTTCTTTAGTGATGGGATTAATCAGCAATGAATTTTGCCTTTGTTTATATTGGTTTTCTTTTGTCTAATATCTTTTTTCTCTTTTGTAAAAAATTTACCTGACCATGGTTTCTTCTTTTGTAAAAATTTCTTGGATAGTGTAACATGCTTTTTTTCATTTGTCACGAAAAACTTTGCTTAAAGTTAATTAATCATACTAATAAACGTAGAATTTCTCTAGCTTTAAGGCTTGAAAAAAAATTTTGATTTCTAATTTTTCTCCTGTGCCTGAGATATTACTTTTCAATTTATTTAGGCACTAACTTTTGAAAATGCGACACCACCCCTCAACTTTTTACAAGCCCAATTTTGGCTACAAGCCCCACAAACTTATCCAAAAGGCACAAGAATACTAAGAATCAAAGACCTCCTAAAAAAAGCTTGTGCTCTATTATCTAGATTAAATCAATAAAGGCACAGGATCTGTAAGTTCTTCTTAAACTCACACAATATCCTGTGCCTTATATTAGTGGAATGTATTGTTATAGCCAATTTTAATAGATTTCCTGGCAACGTCCCAGAAATTTCTTGTGCTTAAATTAAGAGATAAACTCCCTCACAGGCACAAAAGCCCGAATTCTAGTATGTTTCACAAGCCCTCCGGACCTTATAACACTTTAAACTGCTTCAAAAGCCCGAATTCCGGCGTGTTTCACAAACCCTCCGGTCCTTATAACACTTTAAACTGCTCCAAAAGCCCACTACATAAACACTATCTCATACTCTTCAAAGTCCCCTAAAAACTTCTCAATCAAAAGCTTTAGATTGTCCTCTGCTTTTGTATAGATTCCATCGTTTTCAACTTCTTCAAGTCCTTTTTCTTCAATTTCAGATATCAACTCCTGATACTGAGAAAACTCGATAGGATTTAGAATGTTGTTCTCTTCGCTACAATTCATTGTGTCCCAAATCACGTAGTTATCGTTAACCTTAGCTTCTGGAATAGAGATGAATATCTTTTTATCAGCTTCTGCCACCTCTACATTTATAGAGTCAAGATCGTAACCTACCTTTACAACGCCTTCACACTCTATTGTTATGTTGTTGCTGGTAAATGGAATTTCGAATTTTTCCAACAATTCTCTTGTCTCTTTTTTTCCATAAGTAATTGAATAAGTTCCTTGGTAAGTACTAAGCTCGCCGATTTCCTCAAGCTTTACCTTTACTTCTTCCACGGTTACCTCTCTTACTTGTGTTTCCCCTGGAAGGCTTAAGCCATCATCACTAGTTGTTGAAACCGTCTCTGATTTCACCATCTTAAAGCCAGCAGAAATCATAACTATAAAAGTCACAAGACATCCAAGCCCAAAGCAGATTATTCTTGTTAAAGTTTCATTAGATAGCTTGTCTTTATTCTTTTTTATTTCAGAACTCGTATCAGTATTTTTCCTTTTAAACATCTAGCCACCTCCTAGTAAGTCTCTTTTTTTCAAACGGATAATTGAAATCCTCTTCTATATCCAAGCTGTGATCAACACAAGTAAATAAAATAGCGCAATCACTGCCACTAAAGTTATAACTATCTTCTTTAATAATTTCATGCCTATCTCCTTTCGCCAAATCACTAACTAGAATAATATAATATGCAGACTTTATTTAAAAAAGAGGCTTATAACACAATTTATGCATCTTCAAGCCAAAAATTCCAGTTACATCTTCTAAGTAAAAGCCATAACTTAGATAGTTTGCTTTTTCATATAGTTGTTTTGTAGTGCCTATTTTCTCTGTTTTTCCATCACTATATTCAAACTCGATTTTGTAAACCCTAGTTCGAGTTTTAGTTCCTGATATATAAGTACTAGTATCTATTACTTTTACATTTTCATAAGAATAACTAGCTGTTATATTAACCAAAGAGAAAGTAAGAATTATAGAAAGCAAAACCGAAATTATAAAGGTGGGGAAATTTACCCCAAATTTCTTAGTTTCAATCAACTTTACCAAATGCAAAAAGATAAACATTATAATAGCTATGACAATTATCACAATCCCCCATCTTAATTCATTAGAAAAGTTGTATTTCCTTAATACTTTAAAAATCAATATCAATGATACTGATAATTCTAATAGAAAAATGTCACAATTTATACGGTCTTTTCTTACTTCGCCCTCTTTTTTACCTTTTTTTGCTGTGGATTCTTTTGAATAAACTTTACCTCTGTATATAAAAATAAAAATAACATCTACTGTAATAATCATTATGTTTATAGCAGACAGTAAGAAAATCTTTTGATTTGTGGTGACATTAAAGTCGAATTTCTTTGAAATAATGCCAAATATAAAAAATGCAACATAGGCAAGTACCCCAAGAGCTGCCAAAATATATGCAAGCCTTTGTCCTTGCCTGACAAGCTTAATATCCTCATAATACTGCTCGTTAAAAGTACAAGAATTGTTATTGTTATTACTTTTGTTTCTTTCCTTCTTTTGGTTCATAGTTTACTTTCTCCTCTATATCCATGCTGTGCTTAACACTAATAGAAAAAAATGCACAATCACCATCTAGAATAGTACAAAACTGCGAGTTAGACAAGTTTTTATCTAACCCGCAGTTGGAAGAGATTATTATTTATTTTTATTAGTAAATCTTGCTTACGATGTGTTGAAAATGTTAGTGCTAATCAAATACTAGTATCCCCCTATATTCTCCTTATTATCAATGAGAATCTTACAGCCTGGAGCCACGTTTCTTATAATTGTAAGCATATTTTCCTCAGAAACTGAAATGCATCCAGCTGTTGGACGTCCACTACTTACATGAACAAAGAAGGCTGAACCTTTACCAGGGATACAAGCTGCATTGTAATTAAAGGCTAAAACATAGCTATAAACAGCTATTTCAGAGATATGCTCAGCACTTGTCCAATCTGGTGTCACCTCATTTGTTGTGACAAATTTGTTGTAATATGCAGAGTTTACGTCATCCACCCAGTAGTAGCTATCGTCACATTGTGTGTAGGAAAGCAGAGCTCCCGGATTTGCGGCATTTCCAAATGCAAATGTAAAATCATAGACTCCAATAGGTGTCATCTTCATTCCCTCAGAAGTCACACCCACTCCTGCAGAACCTACATATCCATTACATACTAAAACCTGCTGCCAATTTCCAGAAGCATCCTTATTATGAAGTGAAACTTCTGCCTTTGTACCACTTGCAGAAACCACTAACAACTGATTTGTTGTTGATGCTATATTTAAATAACTTACGAAATCTTTTGTCTCCTCCACGGTCTTTTCCTGAACTGCTACAGTTTCATCAGACGGCGTGTTTTCCATATTTTTGCTTAAATATGCACTTTGACTTAAATATGTTTCAGACTCTGTTTTTTCTTCCTCTTTAGTTTCTTCCTCTTTAGTTTGTTCTTCTAGTGCTAATTCCTTTGCTTGACGATTCAAGGCATAGTTATGCCTTTCGCCTTCCCTGTTATAATGCATTAGCTCTATGTGCTCATCTTTTATCTCTTGAAAATGTAATTTGTAAGTTAGCTCATCACTTACACTTTTAGAGTGCACCTCCCCCTTACAAGCAAGCAAATTGGGTATAAAAAACCCTATAATTACAAGCTTTTTTAAATGTTTATTCATATTGATCACGTTCTTTCTTTATACTATATTAATTATATTATAGGGTTAGTGATAATACAATTGAATATATAGTGAAAAAATATATATTTTTAAGCAAATTACCTTGACTTTTATTTTAAATATGGTATTCTATTAAACGTCGCTAAAATAGTAAATAAGCACACTTACGGGGTGTGGCTCAGCTTGGCTAGAGCGCTTGATTTGGGATCAAGAGGTCGCAGGTTCGAATCCTGTCACCCCGACTATAAAAAATCCGTGAACATATAACATGTTCACGGATTTCTTTGAATCATTAATTATTTATTTGAGTCTTTTACTTATACTGTCTTACAAAATTAACTGCAGCAATAATATCATCTGCATTAGGTCTTCCTTTATGAATTCCCTTAAATTCACCCTTGCAGTGAAATTCTTTAGAATCCATAGCTACACCAACCTTATCAGCTTCTGCCTTAACTTTCTTGTAAGTTGAGTTTAACATAGCTGCTGAACCAAAGTTTACAATCTTTCCTACTTTATCCTTAGATAATGTTGAAATAAATTTCTTTACCTCAGGATCTATGTTAAAAGCATAATATGAGTTTCCTAAAAATAAATAATCTACTGCTTCTGTTACAGGTTCTGAAATTGGAAGAGCCTCTACTCCTAATTCCTTAGCCATTGCTTCTGCCATTCTCTTAGTATTACCTGTTCTAGTGTAATATCTTACTGCATACTTCATAAAAACAATCTCCTTTTAATTTAAATTGCATACATTCTTATTGCGTACAATGTATATATTTATAATATCACTTTTTACTAATATTTCAAGGCTTAAATTCTAAAAAATTTATTAGAGATAACCGGCATAGATACATTTTTATAAAAAAAAAAAGCGCTATCTACCGGGCCTAAAGCCTTTCGATAACGCCTCTATCTCTAAATCATAAAGATCTATATTCTTAAATTATGCATCAGCATTAGCTTCATCTTCTTTAACGTTAGCTGATACTGTATCTGGATTCTTTGCCATCTTCTTCTCATAATGAGTATACATAATCCAAGCAACAATACCAAAGATTACTGGACCACTAAGTGACCAGAATGTTGTTAAATAATCACCGTCAAAAGCTGGCTGAATGATAGCGAATAGATTTGCTAAGAAAAGAGTTATTGTTACTACATAACCCCAGAAATTAGCTGATCTCTGAGTCTTATAAACTTCAAAGCTTCTATCTACATTCTTTAACTTCTTAAATCTTGGGAAAGCAAAAGAGATAAACATATAAGGCACTGTCATACCTACGTTAACCATTGCTGTTAAGATTAAGAAGAACTGCTGCATGTTATCACCACCAAATGATACTAAGAGGATTAATGCACATACAATTACACACTGAATCCACATAGCATGTCTTGGCATACCATCTTCATCGACAACACCCATCTTACCTGGCCATAATTCCTTTGGAGTACCATCGATAATCTGCTTTAATGTTGAATAAACAAGTGTAAACATAGCACCTAATAATGCAAGTAACATAATAAGAGCATAAACTCTTGCAAATATGTTAGAAAGTAAAGTCTGAGTTGCTACCGACATACCAAATGCCTTACCAAACTCTGCTGCAAAATTTGACATAATTACATAAGATACATTACCAAGTGTAATATTGCCTGCACCAAGAATTTCCTCGTAATTTGTAAATGAACCTACTAACATGATAAGAAGTGCATAACCAATAACAATAACTACTGCTGCTGTTACGATACCCTTAGGGAAATTCTTCTTAGGATTCTCTGTCTTATCAACAAGACCACCTACAGCTTCAATTCCACCGTAAGCAAATAATGCATAAACGATGAAAGATAAAATCATAATAGGGCTACCCTGATATGCTACGTTAAGTGGAGTCTTAAGTGACTCAAAACCAGCAAAAGGCTGTTCTAACTGTCCATGACGAGCAATAATCATTATGATAGAACCAACTACTACTAAAATATTAATTGTAAGAACGGCTGTACCACCAATTGATGTTACCTTTCTAATCTTATCAATACCCTTTGTTACAAAGAAAGTAATTAAGATAAAGAAGATTACTGCCATTACACCAAGTAATCTTGTGCCTGATAATAAATCTAAGCCAAAGAAAGACCACTCGCTTGTGCAATCCTTACCAAAAATTATATTAGATACTGGTACCCAAATACCAGAAGATACATTAACCATCCATAATACATAAGATGTGTACCACATAAATGTACCGATAAATGCGTACTTAGGTCCTACGGACTTACACATCCATGAGTACATACCACCTTTTTCTTCTCTGAAAGTTGAACCAAATTCTGCCACCATAAAGGCGAATGGAATAAAGAATAAGATACCTGCAACAACAAACCAAGGAATTGCTGCATATCCCATTAAATAATAAGATCTTGGAATGTTATTAAATCCATAGACTGATGTAAAAATCATCAAGATTAGGGCCATGAGCCCAAGTTTTTTCTCTTTCATACTTTACATATGATGCATAACCAACTCGCACCATATCTCCTTCCTTGTTTTTATTTAGTAATAACTTATTCTAATCTTTGCAAATGCAACTCTTAATCAAAATCAGAATAAGACTATTATTAAACCAATTTGAAAATATAATACTATCGATTTTACACCATTTACTACATAACTACTTTAGCGTATGAACGCGTTCAAGTATTATACACTAAAAACAAAATTCTTGCAAGTTGCCACAATATTGGCAAAACCTGCAAGAATTTTAGGTTTTAATTCTTAATTATCTCATCTTTTATTATCTTACCATCTACTATTCTTATTATCCTGTCTGTTTTATTGGCCACATTCTCATCATGAGTTACTATTATTATTGTCTTGCCTTCCTTATTAATTGAACGCAGGATTTCCATTACATCTTCACCTGTTTTTTGATCTAGAGCTCCTGTTGGTTCATCACATAATAATATATCATTATCCATGGCTAGCGCCCTTGCTATTGCCACTCTTTGCCTTTGGCCACCTGACATTTTAGAAGGCTTTTTACTTGCTTCATTTTTTATGTCTAATTTATCCAAAAGTTCAACTACCCTTTCTTTTCGATTTTTTCTTCTTTTTATAAGAAGGGGCATTTCCACATTTTCATAAGCAGAATAATTATCTAGCAAGGCATAATCCTGAAAGACAAAGGAAATGTTGTTACGTCTTATTTTTTCTAATTTTCCCTTCGAAATCTTTCTAATATTATTACCCTTAACTATTACATCTCCTGTAAAATTACTATCCATGCAGCCTATTACATTTAGTAGAGTTGTTTTTCCTGAGCCGGAAGGTCCCATTATTGCTATCATTTCGCCTTCATTAACTGTTAAATCTATTCCTGCTAAAGCTTCTTTTTTATAATCTCCAGTTTCAAATACTTTTTTTAGATTTTTTATAATTATCATTCTTATCTCCTAGTTCTCATTTCTACAACGTCCATTTTTACTACTTTTACATATGGATAAATTAATGATAAAACCGCAATTACTATAATTGTAGCAAAAACTACTAACACATTTATAAAACTTACTCTAATTATATTTGATAAAAGTCCGATTTTTTCAAATACTTTTGTTACTATTAAAAATAATAATAATGCAATCGCGCTTATTTCCACATATCTTGTAAATAATTTTCCTATTACAAATCCATTAGATGCACCTAAAGTCTTCTCTATTTCTAACTCTTTCCTATGTTCTATAAAGAAAAATTCCGATATTACAAGGCAGTTACAAAGACAAAATAAAGCAACGCTTAATTTCTTAGCAATACCTGTTCTATTTAATGTTGTTGATACAGTACTTTCTCCCAATCCATTTACTTTACTAGATTCCAGATTAAGCCCATTATCTTCTGACTTTAAACTTACATATACATCTTTATAAATATCGAAAATATCTATATTGTTACTTCCAAGTTCTAGCTTAAAATCACTATCTTTATTAATGCTTTCTAATGTCTTATCGCTTATACAATGTATATTTAGAACAATCTTATAATCCCAAAAATCCGACCTATTACTACCTAGCACTCCAACTACCTCATATTTTGTTGTTGCTAAAGTAATATATTGTTTACCATTTTCTTCATAAGCATATTTTAATTTATCACGTCCTATAGCTACTACATTTCTTCCTATATCACTTTCCTCTGTTCCTGGAATATGACCTTTAATAAGCTTATAAGGCAATTCTTCATTATTTACAAGTACAAGATCTACTATATTAGGCAGTCCCTGTTCTGAAAAGCTTAAGGATAAGCCCTTAGTTACGACTATATTTCCCCTATCTATATTTAAAAAATCTTCTGAAAAAATATTCTTTTCCTGTGACTTATATAAGTCTATTTCTATTCTAGAATCATAAATTGATTCAATTCTATCTTTCTCTCTATTCTCCGCGTTATTATATAAATTAAGTATGCCAAACACACTTATATATATAACTATTTGTCCTATTAATACAAAAACAAATGATTTCTTATACCTGAGTACATTCTCTAATAATCTTTTCATATCATGCTCCCCTTTACTCATTCTCTGTCTGCACAAGGTCTGCTAATCTTAGTTTACTTGTAATATAAACAGGTATAATACTTGATAAAGCCACTATCACCACTGATGTTAAACACATAATGATAGGTATAAATATCATTGCTGTTTTATAATGAATTAAATACAAAAAATTTATATTTATATTTATATCTGTCTGACTTATAATTAAGGTTCCATAATACAATTTTTGATTTATCATCCATCCAATAATGGCACCTAACATGACTATTAATAGATTCTGCAATATAATCTGTAAATGTATACTTTTTGACTTCAGTCCATTTATCATTAATATTCCATAATCTCTCTTATCTAGCATGATATAAGTAACTGACATTGTGGTTATGGTTATAATTGTCACAACTCCAACAAGAACTAATAAATAAAAATCGTCGCTATTTAATATATTCTTTTCTTTCAACTCATTTTTTATTTCCTCTGCTCTATTTACTACCCTCAATTCTATTCCATTGTCCAATGAATACTTAATTAATTCCTTGGCTACATTATCAAATTCATTCTTCTCTGTTATAAACTGAATATAAGAAGAATTAACGCTTTCTCTTTGAGTCAAATCATCCATCACTACAACTCCTGCGCTATCTAAGTTGTACAAATCAAGATTTGTCCATCCACCAAATAAATCAAAGTCATGATATATAGCACTATCCTCTTTTAAAAAGCCATACACTTTATAGGATGCATATTCATATTCAATAACTTCTCCTAGTTCGTATTTTCCTTTAAAATCTGGTCCTAATAAAATAGGTTCATATTCAGTTTCTTGTCTCATTTCTTCAAGTGTTTTTTCATCCACATCTACATTCACAGATTCAATTATTGATGTATCAAATGAAAATATTGGTATTTCACTATTACTTTTCTGCGAAAAAATCGTACAACCACTTCTAAATCCAGCGCCTTTAATTCCATGAATATCATTCATTTTATTTTTTACTTCTATTGCTGTTTCTAGTGAGTTACTTGATTTTAGCAATTGGACAAAACCGACCTGCTCTTCGTCGATTCCAAACATATTATGTATTCTATGCACATAATATAAAGACTGTACGTTTTCAGTTAATTCTCCCGAAAACATATAAAAAGAAATAGCACACATAGCTATCATTACCAAGATTGAATATGGTCTCTTTAATACGCGCTTAAAAATAATCTTGATATTAGTCATTATTTCCCCCCAAAAAACTAAATAAATTCTACACTTTCCTCGTATTTTCCTATATATTTTATATACTGTGTCAAAACCTCTTTATATTTATCTCTGCTTATATCAATTTTGTCTCCAGTATGCATTACTACTTTTTTATTAACCTTATCTATCTCTTTAACATAAAGTAAATTGATCATTATAGACTGATTAGGGTTAATAAAATTTTTCTCTATTAATCGATTCTTATAAGTTTTAAGACTTGCCCTAATCTTTATTTTTAAATCACTCATGGCTAGTTTTACTTCTAAATAATGCCCATTTACTTTTAAAAAAACGACTTTATGAAGTATCAATTCATCTAATACTTCGTTTGAAATACATGTGTAATTATTATTCATTGTACCCCCAATTGCTAGCTAATTTAAAAATTTATCTTTGTTTTGTTCTTTCCATGCCTCATATTCTGATTGGTTTGTTATGTTATATCCATAATTTCCATAGATTTCGTAAAAGCAAATTTCATTACCCTCATTCTCAAATCTTACATAATAATCCTTATACTTATTTGTATCGTTTAAATCTGTAAAGTCTATATAAAAAATACCGCTTTCTCCAAAACTTTTAGATAATACTAAATCAAAGCTGTTATATTCTTCCATAACTTCACTCGTAAAATTATAATAATCATCAGTACTATATATGTTATCATTTCCCAAATAAGATTCATAAAAATCAGTTGGAACTCCATATACATACATATTTATATCTGTTGTCCAGCTAAAAAAATCTTCATAAAGAGCCACTGAAATTGCATAAATATCTGCTTTACCTGTATAATGGGATATCTTTTTACTATGAGAATCTTCAGTATTAACAAATGGTTCATCAGAATATCCTATGCTACCAAAAAAGAAACCATCCATTCTATTATAAAGTTCATTGATTTTGGTCATCCCTACAAATTTATTATCTTCAAAAATTGGTTGAGAAAAATAAGAAGAAAATAGATATCCACTATATTTATGAAATTCAGTTCCATCTGGTTTCAATTTATTCTTCGCACCATCATCATTATTATTATCAGCATATGGGATGCTGTGTATTACATACGTATCATCGTGATACATTGGTATATAAAACGGTTTTGATTCATTGTTTTCATCGATATAATAATCTACTAACCTCCATCCATCTAATACGTCTTGATTTACGGTATTTATATCATCAGAATTATTTTCATATGTATAATTATCAGTTATTATTTCCGTTTCTATACTACTTTGCATTTTTGTGCAAGCACTTGAGGATACGCCTACAACTAAGCACAATAACAGTACTACTTTCTTTTTCATATCACTCCTTTTTAATAAAATAATTTTATTGAAAACTTATGGTTAGCACCATCAAATGATGTCTTATGTGTTGTTTCATAGTTTTCTATGTATTCATATCCAGACTCATAAAAACTATCTCCCCTTTTTTGTCCAAAATCTAATACTGTTTCTTCTCCGTTATAATATGTTTTTTTAACATTTAAATATGAATGTGTAGTCCCATGATTTCTTATAGTACTTGCATTAACTTTATAAACGCCATCTCTACCATCAACATTTAAAAAAGCAGATCCATAATACTCTTCTCTACTAATATTTGCTGCCATAACTACTGTTGTCATCAAGGTTACACATACTAATGTTGCTCCCAAAATTTTTCTAATTTTCATCCCCAATACCTCCATTGATATGTTTTTCTTTAATAATATTATATTATTTTTTTAATTTCAACCACTTGGCTTTATTCCGTTAATTCTGGTTGTATTCCGTTATTTTAGGCTGAATTTCGTATCAATCAATTTAAAAATTTATCTTTGTTTTGTTCTTTCCATGCCTCATATTCTGATTGGTTTGTTATGTTATATCCATTATTTCCAT
>NZ_JAEEVD010000077.1:0-7222 GCF_016290755.1 Lachnospira sp. | reverse complement strand
TGGACGAGGAGATACGGTTACTCTCGCATATGAAGAGTATAAAAGAATGAAAGCAAGGATTGAACTTTTGGAGATTCTTGCAGAAGCTGATGAAGATGTTAAGTATGGAAGAGTTGCACCTATGAAAGATACATTTGACGACTTAAGAAGTCTTCTTAAGGAGGAGCAGGCTTGTAGTCTTTTGTGAATCTCAACAGACTTTTATGTGGTTAATATGTTACACTATAAAGAATTACTGAAAACAGCCGATATAAACTTTGTTTATATAACGAAGGGGGTTGACGGCTATGCAAACAGTGTTACAATCTTGCAGAGCAGAGCAGAGCAGAGCAGAGCAGAGCAGAGCAGAGCAGAGCAGAGCAGAGCAGGGGTTAGTTGCGGCCTTTTTTGGGATAAAACAGAATATGATGATGATGGATAACCGTCGGATTTGATGGGGCAGATATGCCCTGTTAAGTTCGGCGGCTTTTTGTGTTTTAAAGGTGATTCAGCGACCATAACAGCTGTAAATAAAGATGTAAAGGAGATAAGAACTTATGAAGATTAAGATGAAACGACTATTTAGCATCATGCTTAGTCTTGTGTTGGTGCTTGGATTAATGCCGGTAACCAGTTTAACGGCGTATGCAGAAGGCGAAGGCGAAAGCGGAACTGGAACCGGAAGCGGAACTGGAACTTATAGTGCTACACTCGAAGCAGATTTAGCAATTAATTCAAATAACCTCAATTTGGAAATCAGCTTTTTCAATGATGGCGGTGGAAATGGTACCAAACTTGGAACTCAGCTAGTTACTATTTACCCTGAAAAAGGAGAACGTACAGGGAGCGATAGTGGAAATATTCCAAGTGGTGCCAAGTCGGTTAAAATTAACGTTCAAACAGCTGGCCCTGGCAACTTGGTAGATTTTAATAGTAGTAGTATTTCTATTAACGGTACCCCAATTGATGATATTGGTGGAATAACGGGCTCATTGCCACTGGATATAAATGACACGGATACTTTAGCCATAAATATTAAAATTATACCAAACAATCCAGGTGGTGAAAATTCTGGTCAAGGTGGTGAAAACTCTGGTCAAGGTTCTGGAGAATCTGGTCAAGGAGGCGGTTCACAGGAAAGGATTACGCTCAATTTTAATCTATTAGGTGATAATATTGATTTTATAGAAGAGGTTTCGGTAACAAACGGAAGAGAAACTCAAAGATTTCAAGGCAGAACAGGTACAGTAACTATAGAAAAGGCTGACAAATACACTATTAGTATTATTCCATATTTTGGTGGTTTCAAAATTGCAAGCGCCAAAATAGACACAAAATCTTGTACAATAGATGAGGAGACAGGAATAGCATCACTGGAGGTTTCTAAGAAAGACGGAGCCTATAATATTTCCATTACCAAAGGAGAACAAAGTGATGATGTGACGATTCTTTGGACCTACGATCCAGCAGAAAGAACTGGTGCTTGGTCTGATGCTTACATTGATGCAAGTACAGGAACTGTTGAATTTGTTAGTGCTACAAGAGACGGCAATCCGGTTAATCTTTATTACGATACAAATAATGGAGGCTATATACAGTGTAAGCGCGGAGACGTGGTAACGTTACGTTTTGTACCGAAAGCCGGCTATCAGCTTTCAAGTGCCAGTTTGAATGGTCAGACACTTGTAGCACAAAAGGAACAAAGTACTTTTACTGTGACAATGAATGGTAACTTCCACCTTGCAGGTGCTTTTAGCAAAACTAATCCTCAGGTAAATGTCAGTGGAAGCAGTAGTGTGTCAGGGCTTAGCGTAAGCGGAACAGATGCAGCTCTCACCACTGGTAATGTGGCAATCGGCGTAACAGGAGGAAAAAGCAATCCTGCCGATGCTAACATTTTGACAGCCATGGGTGATGATGGCAATGATTTTGTAAGTGCAGTTGAAACTGTCGATATCACTATGACCAATGTTATTAGTAAAGGTGGTAGCGGAGATTATTTTTCAAATTCAGCTAATTATTGGACTAACAATATGACAGATCTTTCCAGTGCAGCTTCATTTTCCTTAAGTGTACCAAACAATCTATCTGAAGGGGAAACTTACAGTATTGTAAGAAACCACAATGGAACTCTTGAGGAATTAGATGCTATATATAATTCTGATACGGGAAGACTTACATTTTCATCAGATAAATTCTCAAATTATACAATTATAAAGAAAAAAGGCACTCCTATAACTAATCAGAATGATAATTCTTCCGGAGGTTCATTAGATAGTACGGACACTAGTACAAAGGTTCCATATGCGGATGTTGCTACCACAGCAGGTGTTGTAAATGATATTACAGATACAGCTGCAGTAACATCAGAAAGCAATCCTTTTGGAGCAAAGATTGAAAACAACGATAACTTGACAACCCTTTTAGCCCTTACAGATGAAGAAGTGGCTCAGGGTGTAAATGTATGGCTGGATATTCAGGATATGAGTGCTTCTGTACAACAGACAGATAAGACCTTAATTCAGGATAATTCTGGTGATTATACAGTTGGACTTTATTTTGATATTAATCTGTTTAAGAAAGTCGGAAGTAACGATGCAACAAAAGTTACTGAGACCAATGGTAAAGTACAAGCAAGTATAGTTATTCCTGAAAGCTTGAGGAAGAGTGGCAGAACCTTTGAAATCATCCGTGTGCATGATGGCGTGGCTACAGATATCACAGGTACTTATGATGAAAATACCCATGTATTCACATTTGAAACAGATAAGTTTTCAACATATGCCCTAGTTTACAAAGATTTGACTTCATCAAGTGATAGTAGCAACAACACACAGTCTACTACACCAAAGACCGGGGATCCAAATGATATCAAAGTATGGTATCTGCTTCTTCTAGCATCTCTTGGCGGACTTGGATTTTTGGGGCTTTCAAAGAAGAAAAAAGTAAATGACTAAAACAGAAAAACAACAGTAATCATACAAATGGCTGTGCCCCAAAACGGCATAGCCATTTGCTATATAAGCAGTAATGTTAAGGAATTCTTTAACAGTCCACAAAGTGAGCGTGCTAAAAAATTCCTTGGAACATTTAATTTTAGCCTACAGTAGAATTATGTTTTTTACGATATTGACTTGGTGTCATGTCCATTTCTTTTTTAAAGAGCTTAACAAAATAGTTACTATCAGCTATACCAACAGATTCGCTGATTTGCTGAATGCTTTTTTGACTGCTTTCTAGAAGTTGACAGGCTTTTGTAACTCTTACTTTTCTTAGATATTTTCCAGGAGTTGTGTTTAATTCCTTTTTAAATAGAGTTAGAAGATAGCTCTTTGAAATAGACATCGTAGCTGTTAATAAATCAAGTGTAATATCATCCTGGTAGTAGTTTTCAAGATAGTAAATAGCGTTATTAATAACAGCGCTATGTTTGTTAGTATTAAGCTGCATAATAGCTTCGCAGAAATCCTTTACCATTTCTTTCTTGTGATCAAGAATTTTTTCAATATCTGTTTCTTTAATTGTAAGTTTAGTATTTTTAGATGAAATCTTATCTATAACATATACTGGTAAACCAGCTTTAAGGGCTGCAATTCTTAGGGTTGTTCTAGTAATTGCGCAGCCTATTCTTTCGTTTTCTAATGTGGAACCAATTCTTTTTATATAGCTTACATCCTGCTGCATCTTAGATAAGTAGTTAAGGGCAGCCTCACTATCTCCCTTAGTTACGCAGTTAAAGAAGCTTTTTTCATTGTCATATCGAAGTTGTAGAAGATTAACAAAGTTCTCTCTATCTTCTTCAAAAAATAAGAACTGGCTTTCATCTTCAAAAAAGCTAGGTTTTTTAATTCTACGACCTGAGTATTCGGGATCATTAGTTTTAAGGAAAGATGTAGCTATATGGACTGCCATATCTTCTGAAATCGTTGGAAATAGATTTCTGTAACGTAGATAAATATTCACATTTAGATCCTTTATGTTATTTTGTTCTAACACTCTTAATGCGTCTTGCTTTGTATGAAGAAGTGGTGTGAAAGGCCCTAAAATATATAGTTCATCATCAAGAAGAAAAACAAGCATTGAAATGTTAAAAACATCAGTTAATACATAGATTGTATTGGCATCCATGTTGTCTTTCATAGTCATGATAGCATCAGCGCTAAAAATTAATTGCACTCTATGTATCATATTTTTTTTGCCAAATTTTGCGGCTTCTTCTTTGGTGTTAATCCTATAAAATCCGATATTATAGAGTTCTCTTATAAGTTGTAAATTGTTGTCAGTAAGTTCGTTTTTCATAGTATAATCCTTTATATATTATAATGTGAAATAAAAATAAGAATATTATGCTAATATGAATAACTTTGTTCTATAGCTATTTTACAATAAATGTTATCTTATTACCATAAAAATTCATTGAATTGGGAGGTTTTTATGGAAACTAATAACTTGGGCAAAAGCCAAAAATACATGAAGGAAGGAGGAATACATTTTGCTCCTCTTTGGAGAATAATAGGATTCTCAGGTGCTAATATGGCAGGTAATCTTTATATGGGATTAACAATGATTATGTCCTTCTATCTTAATGGCTATGTAGGTATGGCTGTTATTTTGGCTTCTAGCTTTTCAACAATAACACGTCTTTGGGATGGTATAACTGATCCAATTGTAGGTTTTTTTGTTGATAAGTTTAAGGGAAATAAGTACATTGGAAAAACTAGACTTTGTTTAATTATGGGTGGCTCTCTTTTGTTATTAAATAGTTTTCTAATGTTTAATGTTACAGATAGATTGCCAGCTGGTCCTATTAGACCTGTATTTTTTATATTTTTTACAGCGATTTATTATATTGGATATACATTTTTAAATGTATCAAATCACGTGGGATATGTTTGCTTAACAAATGATCCTGCACAAAGAAACATTTTATCAATCACAGGTACAATTTTTGTTAGAGTTATGAGAGCTGTAATGCAGATGGTTACTGCTGCATTAGCTGTTAAGTATGGCTCAATTAGAAGTGCTTTATTTTTCCATGAATATTGGGGAATTGTGGCAATTATAGCAACAATCGGTATTGTGATTTCTTATATTTGTATTATGCCAAAGGATATTCCAGAGTTCTCTGTAATTAAGACCAATAAGTCTTCAAAGGTAAAATTTAGAGATTATCTAGATATTCTAAAGCACAATAGACCGCTACAAATGATGATCGTAGCAAGAGCTACAGATCAGTTTTCTAATACTTGTAAGACAAGTGCAATTACACTTGTCCTTTATGGAATAGTAGTTGCCAACTATAAGCTTTCAGGCGGTTGGACACTATACACAACTATTGTTGGGCTTGTAATGATGACATTTGGAATCGGAGCCATTGGTACTAAGCTTGGTTTAAAGAAGGCTATGCAAATTGGTTCTTGGGGAGTGATTTTTCTTGACACAGTTGCTATTTTAATTTGGATTTTTATGGACCCTAAGACACTTTGTTTACCAGGTTATGTTAATGGTTATGGTCAGGCGTTTAACGGCTTTAGTGCATTTACAATATGCTTATTTATTGTAACTGTAATTGGTGGCGGATTCCAAATGATTACAAGTTCAATAGTTAATCCTATGATTGCAGATGTTAACGATTATGAAGCTGCTCGTTCAGGAAAATATAAGGCTGGTATGATTGCAACATTATTTTCATTTATGGATAAGTTAATTTCATCTTTTGGCCCAACTTTTGTAGGTATTGGATTTGCAATAATTGGCTTTAAGCATGCATTCCCAGACCTTAATACAAGCTATAGCACAAGCTTACTTGCAATTGCTCTTATTTTTAATTATGGATTAGAGCTTATTGGTGCAATTTTTAACATTATAGCAATGAAATTCTACGAGCTTACACCTGAGAAGATGAAGGAAGTTAAAGAAACAATTTATGAAATGAGGAAGTTAAATGAATAAATTATCATTTAATAATGGTTGGGAGTTTACAAAAGTTAATAGTATGTCAATGGATTCAAGCCTTGAAAAATCTGAAATTGTGAACTTACCTCATACATGGTATAGCAATGACAATTACTATAGGGGTATGGCAAAATATTCAAAAAAATTGTTAATAAATGACAATTGGAAAAATGTATTTATTGACGTTGAGGCAGCAGACCAACATGCTTATGTTTATGTGGATAATGTTTTGTTAACAGAGCATAAAGGTGGATATAGTGCCTTTAGATGCCAGATTCCAGAGGGAATTTATAAGGGTAAAAAAGAGCTAGAAGTAAGCATTTATGTAACCAATGCACTTGACAAAACAATCTCTCCCTTAGTTGGAGATTTTACGATTTTTGGCGGACTATATAGAGGCGTTAATATTCTTTATACAGAGCATGACTCATATTTTGATCCTTGTTATTATGGAACAGATGGGGTGATTGTTAGAACGAGTCTTAATGAGGATTATGGTCTAGTGGATATTGAACTGCACACCAAGACAAAGCAGGAAGATAGACTAGAGACAATTATAAAGGCAGCAGATGGAACAATTATTTATAGCTACGTCTGTGAGATAAGAGAACACATTCAGGCACAAATAAAGAATCATATATTGTGGAATGGTAAGAAAAATCCATATTTATACACTGTAATTACTAGACTTTATTCAGGTGATGAATTAGTTGATGAAAAAATCACAAAAACCGGCTTTAGACATGTAGAGATTGATTCTAATAATGGCTTATTTTTAAATAATGAGCACATTAGAATTAACGGAGTTTCAAAGCATCAGGATGTGGGAGAAAAATATAGCGCAGTTGTAAATGATGACATTTTAAATGATTTTTCCTTAATTGATGAGATAGGAGCTAATTCTATTAGATTGTCCCATTATCAGCATAGTAGCTTTACATATGAATGTGCTGATAAGAAGGGATACTTAATATGGGCTGAAATTCCTATGCTTAAAATGACACAGGATGAAGAATTACTTGATAATGCTAGGGAGCAACTAAAGGAATTAATCCTACAAAATATTCATCATCCTAGTATTTACTGCTGGGGTATCCAAAATGAAATTGGTATGTTTAGAGATGCTCCATATATGTATGAAGAATTAATAAAATCCAAGGAATTAGTCAAGAGTCTTGATAGTCAAAGACTAGTTAGTGCAGCTAATCTATACACTGTTAAATTTAAAAGTAAGCTTAATGACACAACAGATATGATAGGCTACAACGTATATTTTGGTTGGTATTAT
>NZ_JAEEVD010000030.1:0-30250 GCF_016290755.1 Lachnospira sp. | reverse complement strand
GGCTTCTGAGTATGAATCGTAAATTGATTCAAGGAACTCGTGAACTGCCTTAAACTGTGGACCTACAACATTCCAGTGTAGGTTGTGAATCTTAATATCTGAAACTGCAATATCTGCAAGGTACTTATTTGTCATATTTAAAATATTATTTGTCATAATGATTTCCTCCTTAAAAATTATCTCTACTATATATCAAAATTTCTTGTTAACTTGTTTCTTAGGAATTTGTATTTCCTTTGTATGACTAAATTATATTGCGTACAATTAAATTTGTCAACACTTAAAATCTAAAAAAGAAATAAACTAATAGTAAATGAATTATAAAGTGAGAAACATTTTCGATAAAGCCAGTATTTATGCTATAATTCTCATAATAAACTAAAGGTAGGATGATTATGAAGAAGTTAGAAATGGAATTTTTTGATGAATATAAAAGACTTGACGCAACATTAAAGAATAAGTATTCCACTAAAACTGGCGTAACAAGTTATATTGAAAATATGGATCGCATTCATGATGCAGAGCGTTTCGTGCCAAACTGGCGCGAGGATTATAAGGCCTTGAAGCATTACCGCTGGCTTAGAAATAAGTTAGCCCATGAGGCCAACGAAGAGGTGGATTTAAATAAGGACGATCTTGCAGGCCTAAAGAAGTTTTATGCAAATGTATCGAAGAATAAAGATCCATACGCAGTTTATATGGCATCTAAGAAGGGAAAGAAGGGCATGACAGTCTTAAAGATTGTGGCTTTTCTTATAATAGTAGCAATTTGCCTTGGCTTATTATATTTTGCTAAGCAGCATGGATTGTAGGATAAAAGTGTAAGATTAGAGTAAAAGTTCCTAGGAAAAAGTGTAAGATTAGAGTAAAAGTTCCTAGGAAAAAGTGTAAGATTAGAGTAAAAGTTCCTAGGAAAAAGTGTAAGATTAAGGCAAAAGTTCCTAGGAAAAAATGTAAAATTAACTTGAAAGTTCCTAGGAAAAAGTGTAATATCAGAGTAAGAAATATCGACAAATACTGATAAAGGAGGCAATTATGGAAAGAACAATTTATCACAAGTTGATAAACTGGAAAAATAGCAAAAACAGAAAGCCTTTAATTTTAAACGGTGCAAGACAGGTTGGTAAGACTTATATTGTTAAAGAATTTGCTAAGAGAGAATATAAGAATTTAGTATATATTAATTGTGATAACAATAATGATGTTAAAGAGCTTTTTAAAGATTTTGATATGGATAGAGTAATTAGAACATTAGAGGCCATTTCTAATGAGACAATAACTCCTGGTAAAACACTTATTTTCCTTGATGAAATCCAAGAGTTAGATAAGGGTATTACTTCTCTTAAATATTTTAATGAAGAAGCAGGTGAGTATCATGTTATTGTTGCAGGTTCCCTTCTTGGTATACATTTGCATGAAGGAACTGGCTATCCGGTAGGTAAAGTGGATGAATTAAGGTTATATCCTATGTCTTTTGAAGAATTCATAATGGCTTTAGGCGAAGAGAAGCTACTAGAATTTTTAGAAGAAGCTAAATGGGATGAATTAAGTCCTTTAGCATCTAAGTACAAAGAATTATTACGACAGTATTACTATGTGGGAGGAATGCCTGAAGTTGTACAGTCTTATATAGATAATTCTGATTTAAAGACTGTTAGAAGATTGCAAAAGCAGATCTTAAGTGATTATCAGAATGATTTTTCTAAACATGCTCCAACAAGTGAGCTTGCTAAGATTAATATGGTTTGGAATTCGATTCCATCACAGCTTGCTAAGGAGAATAAAAAGTTTTTGTATGGAAGTTTAAAGAAGGGCGCAAGAGCTAAAGAGTTTGAGAATGCTATACAATGGCTTGTGAATATTGGGTTAGTCTATAAAGTTAATCGAGTTAATAAAGTGTGTAAGCCGATTAAATTTTATGAAGATACAGCTGCTTTCAAGTTATTTGTTAGTGATTTAGGTCTTCTTGGGGCAATGTCTGATACTCTTGCGAAAGATGTTTTAGTTAACAATAAGGCATTCGTTGAATATAAGGGGGCTTTTACTGAGCAGTATGTTTGTCAGCAATATGTAAGTGCAACAAGTGAATGCCCTATGTATTATACCAATGAGAAATCGACACTAGAGTTAGATTTTGTTATTCAGCTCGATGAGGTTTATCCATTAGAGGTAAAAGCAGAGGAGAATAGAAGATCTAAGAGCTTAACTACTATCATGAAGGAGAATGAGGAGCTTAAAGGGATAAAGATGACTATGTCTGATTATAAAAAGCAAGATACAATAACTAACATCCCCTTATATGCTGTAGAAGAGTGGTTTAAGAAGAGGGAAGAAGCTATGTTTTAGCTTGTTTTTTCACTAAAAATTTAAGCTGTCTAAAGACGATTTTATCAATCTTTAGACAGCCTTTTCTTTGCTTTTGAAAATGTTTCTCTTAATCTAAGTTATTACAAGCTTATTTCATCATCTCCTCAAGCCAATTTACATATTCCCTTTCACGTCTAATAGCGTGATCTAGAATTAGATAATGACCGTAGTTATTATCCCTTTCTTCTTTAGTAGAAAAGAGCAATTCCTTTCTATCAAGTAGATGCTCTAGCTTTTGCTTTCTTTGTCTATATTGCTCCTGCAGCAAATCTTGAAGTCGTGGGTCTTTGCGACTTTTTATAAAATACAGTTTTAAAACAAATTCATCTTTATTCACATTTAGAATGTCAGAATAGGAATCTAACCAGGATTCCAATCTTTCCTTTCCTTTTTTTGTAATTTCGTAATATGTCTTTTCTATTTTATTTCCATAAAAGCCAGTTGTGGACTTGATTTCCCCATTTCCCTCAAGACGTTTGAGTTCTAGATATATTTGACTATGTTTAACAGACCAGAATTCTCCAATTTCGGTTTCAAAATCTTTTTTAAGGTCGTAACCTGTCTTTTTCTCTATATTTATTAACCCTAGAAGGATCATCGGAAGTAAATTTTTTTGCGCCATTTAAAATCTCCTTGTTGACATTTTTATAAATTAAGTATAACATAATCAACGAAATATAAACATGTTAATAATTACATGTATATATTTACATAAAAACTTACCTCATCATTTTTATAACTGAATTTGTAAGAAAGGAGAATATAAAGATGAAGAAAGAGTTTAAGGAATTATCAGATTTTCTTGGAACACATTTTATTTATACTTACGATAATGGTTGGGAATATGAGTGGTACTGTAAGAATGACCACACATGTTGCTATAGAATCCATGGTGGAATGGTTGCTGGTAGATGGGTTACAGATCAGGAAATTAACCTTTTTAAAATAGCTGACGGAATATATAAGGTTACTTGGACTGAGCCTACAGGTACAGATGTTGCCCTTGATTTTATGCCTAACGAAGGTAAGATTAACGGCGTTATCTTCTTCCCTAAGTGGGTTAAAGAGCATCCAGAAATCACAGTTTGCTACCAGAATAAGCACATCGATAAGATGCATGAAGCTCGTTTAAAATACGAGACATATCCTAAGTATGTAGTTCCTGAATTTGCTACAATCACATACATGGCAGATGCAGGAATTGATAATGATGATGTTATTAACGAAACACCTTATGAAGGTATGACAGATGATATTCGTGCTGGTAAATTCTATGATGAGAATTACAAGCATGTATCTAGAAAAGCTGAATAAGAATCTTTTTTTAGATAAATCAAAGACCTATATATAATCCAAAACAACTTTCCCGCTAGCATAAACTATATGCTAGCGGGGTTTTTCTTTTTTGCTGGTTTTTCTAGTTTTATTATAATATGGAGCAAATAGAAAAAATTGTTCATAAACATTTTGAATTATTAAAATGTTTTTGATATAATAGTACTATACCGCTTAAGGTATAGTACTATCATTTTTAAAATATATGAAAATGGGAGAATAATGATTATGACTAAAAGTGTAAAGATGTTATTTGGACTCGCATTAGGTTTAACACTAGGTGCTTTAGCTTCGATAAAAATGGGGATATTGGTATTACCGTTATTTGGATGCTTTGGAATGGCTTGTGGAATGATTTTGGGTTCAAGTAAAAAAAGATAATAAATAGTGATGAGTAGATTAGGATTCTAATCTATATATCTGTCATATTTGTGATTTGTCCGTTGCATTTTTATTAATAAGAAAATTGGGTCAGTTGTAACACGAAAACTTGAAGGTGTAAAAACCTTCATAATTATTTGTGCCGCCAGCCGAAGGCGGCGGAATGGAGATTAATATGAATTTATCAAGATTTATAAAAAAAGATTTATTTGTAATTCTTTCTATTGTTTTAATCATTTGCATAGTTGATCAACTATATATGATGATGGAATATAAAAATATCTCAAAAGAAACATTTATTTTCACAGTTTTATTAACAGGAATTAGTGTGTTTTTTGGTTTCTTTTATAAAAGAACGAATGAGAAATTATGAAAGGAATGACATGCAATGAAAATAGAAAAAAATTTTAAAATATTACGTTGGATGCCGATATGTTCTTTTTTAGGGATTATAATAGGTATTATAGTAGCAGTTTCTATTGATAGAAATGTTGGGATTGGAATTTTGTTGGGTTGGTCAATTGGTTTTTTTGTTGGTGCGGTAATTTCTCTTGTTGTAAGTAAGTTACGCAATAATGAGACTGATGATATAGAATGAAGTAGAATATTGAAGGAGAAATTGCATGAAGAAGTTTTGCCAATATATTTTAGTTCTGGTGATATCCATTTTATTTGGAATAGGAATTGGCACATTTATGATTGAGTTTGAGATAGATAAGCTATTTGAACATAGAATCTACTATGCTACTATAATCGGATTGTTTGTATTAGCAATGTTATTTTCTGTTACGCTTCATGAATTATCTCACGCATTTTATTTTTGGATAAACAAGGTTCCACTTAGGTTTGTGGCTATATTTTTATTTGGCTTTTATAAGGATGATAAGAAATGGAAATTTATATTTTATCCAAATAAAATAACACTTACAGGTGGAATCGCAATACCAGATCTTCCAGCAGTAAACAATGAGAGTCAATTTAAAAAAATTCGAAAAATATATAGTAGAGCATTGCTGTTTGCACCAATAATATCCTTTGTAGAGGCAATCGTAGCAATGGTTGCATACGCTACATTGTTATTTTCCGAGCTAATTACAAAGTATACAAATGCAAGTGTATTTTTAGTGTTTTGTATTTTTATTGGATTTACAATATTTTTTTCATCGTTTTTAAAAGCAGAAAATATTTATGGTGATTTTCCTGCGTACAAACTGTATAAGGAAAATGATAAGAAGACTATTCTTCAGCTTGGGGAGTATTTGATATTTGCGAATAACTGGAAAAAGAAAATAATGGATAGTGATTGGCTTGTTGATGAAATATTAAAATATGCAAGAAGAGCTAATGCTGAACCTGGAGATTCAACTAATCTTGGAATGCTTGACTGGGTTATTCAGATGGAGTATCTAGGAGTTTTTGAGTTGGATGATGAAATAAATGAAACTCTTAAATTAATGTTTGAGGAGAATAAAATACTATCAGAATATCCACAGAGTGAAGAGCGAGATATATTTTATTTTCATATGATATACAAGCTATTAAAGGATGGACAGGTTGAAAAGTGTGTATTACAGGAAATGATGAATCAGTCGTCGAAGAAATTGTTGAAAGGCATGCCATCGAATGAGTACTACACTAGGTTGACAAAACACTTGCTGTATGATTGTGACTATACTGAATGGTTAAACAAAAATATGAATCCAAGCAGTTCGTTTACTTTATTAGGCTTGTTTGAACCAGTTAAAGAGATAGAGCGTAGAATCATTCAACAGAATGTAACGGTAACATAAAATGAAATAAAAATATCGGATTCTAATTATATAATAAATAAAATAATGGCTTGATTCGATATCAACTAAGGAGGAAATTAGTATGAATAATAAAAAAATCAAAATATTAGTGCCAATGATACTTTTTCTACTCCTTATTAATGGTTTGGTATATATTATGACAAATGGTGTTAAGAGGGGAATTATAGTTGAATCGGCATTTTTCTTATTGGAAATCATTATAACAATATGGCTGATGAAAGACGTTTGGAACTCGAAGTCGTAAAGCTGGATTTCGGTAAAACGTTCAAAAAAATCTTGTTAGTTTGAGGAAAGTACGATCACAGTACTTTCTGAGAAATCGCTGTTTGTTGTATTTATGTCCATAGCGGATAATGTTCTGAGAACCACAATAAGTGCATTTATTTGTATATGAAAGGACGTGAATTATGAAAAAACATTATAAAAAGTATTATGGATATTATAGGAAAAACAAGCGAGACTCTCTTATATGTGGGATAGTGTTTTTTTTATTATTTGTTATTGTATATATGATGCATTTTATTATTCCGATACATGACAATATGGGTTTTTACTCAGCTATTATTGAATTCATAACGTCTTGGTATTTTATTTTTAATGTTATTGATGTTATTCGGATTCAAAAAAAGGCAATAGTAAATGAATATGGGAAAAAATGTATTTTCTTTCATAGATATTTGTCTATAGGAATTTTTTTGCTTTCTGCATTTTTTACTGTATTGAGTTTGTTTTATGAGATTGACTATAATATTACAGTGCTTATCTATCTGGCATTAGGTTTTATCAGTTATGCATATTTTATAATGCTTTTTATGTTTGAAGAAGATTATTACTATTCCGGTGGTTTTAAGATTTTCTATTCTGAGATTAATCATATTGAAATTGAAGATGAAGTACATACTTCAAAAGGGATTGTTGTTGTATGTAAAATGATGAAAGATGAAAAAGTCATTGGCTATGATCGAATGCTGATCCATGACTTTATTTGTTTGAAGACTAAGATTGATGAGAATAAGAAAAAAGGAATAGATCTGCACAATAATAGAACGAGGGAAATAAAGGTAAAACATGAGATTTTATTGCATAAAACAACATGACATCACGGACTGCGGAGCTGCTTGTCTTGCAACTGTTTGCAAACAGAATGGATATTATTACAAGGAACTGATTGACAGTGTATTACCGGATGGACTCAGAAAAACATTAATTACTATTTCAATAATAATTTCTTTAAGTACTTGATATATGGGAGGATGATATGAAGAAAATAATTATTACAATAGGAGCATTTTTGCTTCTGATTATAGTGCTTGTTATTGTCAAGTTATTGTTGGTTAATTTTTTTCAACAGCTTGAAGGTAATAAGATATTGAGTTTTATACTATATTTTGTTTTTGTGCTTGGATGTATTCTTATAATAAAATATTATCTGAAAAATAAATAATAAAATGAGGACGGTTCGAAGAATGAAATATTCTTGTATCAAACAGCATGATATCACTGATTGTGGTGTTGCCTGTCTTGCTGATTTCCTAATAATAGGTTTTTAAGAGGAGGTTTTTGATGAATGACATAGAAATTAAAAATATTTATTCTTGTGGGCGCTTTTTAAATGTTGTAGCTTTAATATCTGCAGGTGTTTTTTATTATTTTAATTTATTTTCTGATAGTTTAATGTTGATTGCTATTTTTGTATTAGGAATTATTGGTTTTTTAAATTTATCTGTTTATAAGAGTATTATGAGAGAAGAGAAAATATCACTATATTCGAATATGATGGTTGCAATTACTATGGTGGCTGTAAGTGGTTATGTTTTGTGTATATTTTTCACGCTCGGAAGAATAGCGGTGAGTAGATTAGGATTCTAATCTATATATCCGTTATATTTGTGTTTTGTCCTAAAAAATTGAGTCAGTTGTAACACGAAAACTTGAAGGTGTAAAAACACTTTCATAACTATTTGTGCCGCCAGCCGAAGGCGGCGGAATGCTTGTCTCAAAATTATAAAAACTCTGATAATATATTGAACATTTTACAAACTTAATATAAAATAATGTATATTGAGTTTGCAAAATAGCGATTTTGGAGGGCTAAGTGAAGGCGAGAGTAAGTGATAAGAATATCGTTTTGTTCCTTGTGTTATTAGCAATAGGATACTTAGGCGGAATTGTATTAGGTATTCATTTATTTTTTTAGATGCTATTACAAGGTAAATTGAAATCTTATTATTCTAAACTTGGATATTAAGGTTTATGATGTAAAAGAGCAATATGACAGAGTGCTACTTTGTATATTGCTTTTTTTTATTACTCAATTAGGATGGTTTGATAAAATGAAATACTATTGCATAAAACAACACGACATCACTGATTGTGGTGCTGCCTGTCTTGCGACAATCTGTAAGCAGAATGGCTGTTAAATAGTGCAAATCTTTAACTTTACCATGAAATCTGCCTATGTCATAATATTGATAAAGTGATTAGGGAGGCAAGATTTATGAATATCGCAGTGGTGAACCCATCTTTTGATGAAAAAACAAGAGCACAGATTGAAGCTGTTGCTAAAGAAATAAATTATGAAATAAATTTTTATAAAAATGAGACAGAGGCCAGTGGTCATCTTTCCAATGCGGATATAGTTTTTGGCTATATTCCAAGTATTGTGTCAGAATGCAAGCAAATGTCTTGGCTTGCGCTACCCTTTGCAGGGGTTGAAGTCTTTTTAAAGCCTGGAGTTTTAAGGGATGACGTGATTTTAACTAATTCTTCAGGTGCATATGGTCTTATTATTTCAGAACATATAGTTATGGTGCTTCTTATGCTTTTAAGAAAGGAAGCAGGCTTTGTAAAGGGTCAGCTTGAGCATGTTTGGGAGACCCCAGTTTGGCAAAGAACTATTAAGAATAGCAGAATTGTAATTCTTGGAACAGGGGATATTGGTGGAAATACAGCTAAAAGACTTAAAGCCTTTGAGCCAAGTAAAATTATTGGTATTAATAGATCAGGTAAAATAAATACAAAATCTGCTAGTTATTTTGATGAGATTGAAACTATAGAAAGATTAGATTCTGTCTTAGAAGCAGGGGATATTGTAATTATGTGTATGCCAGCTACTAAAGAGACCAATAATCTTGTAGGACAAAAAGAATTAGAAAAAATCGGACATGATGGAATAGTTATTAATGTTGGCAGAGGTCAGGCTCTAGATCAGGACCTTTTGGTTGAGAAGCTTGAAAAGGGTGAGCTCTACGGTGCGGCCCTAGATGTATTTTTACAAGAACCAATTAATAGGGACTCTAAGCTTTGGGATACTCCAAATTTATTAATAACACCTCATATTGCAGGAAAATTAACAAACGACTATACTATAGAGGTGTGCGTAAAAATTTTCCTTGAAAACCTTAAGCGTTTCGCTAAGGGTGAGGGGCTTACGCATGTTGTAGACAGAGTAAAGGAGTATTAAAATGTTTACTAGACCGGATGATACGTATAATAATATAAGAAAAAGATCTCTTGAGCAGTGGCTTTCAGAAATGGAAAATCACGAGGATGTGGCGGTAAGAGGAGGAGTTAAGTTAACTAGGGAGTACCTTGCGCATCTAGAAGAAGAGATTAGTAGACTTAAAGATGAGTGTAAGTTAAAGGATGACTACCTTAAAAAGATGTCAAAAAGATAAAATTAAATGAGGATTTAAAAAATGGGATTTTTATCGGCTTTATGCATATTTTTTGCTGTTTATAAGTTTTCTAGGAAGGCAAAGGAGAATAATATAGATAATAAAACGAACACAGCTACATTTAATAGAATTAAGAAAAAGGAATATAAACCACCGGTTATAACTTGCGATTATTGCGGTTCGAAGGTGGATACAGCTGTATATGACAGATGTCCTAACTGTGGTGCTAGTTATGATTTAGATTCAGAGTGGATTAATAGATTTGATGCTTATGAAGAAGAATCAGATTATAATCAATATTACAATAGCAGCAATACAGGTAGCATATATCAAAGAACATTTCAGAATTACGGACCAAATAAAGTTAAACAAAAGAAGACAGGCTTTTTAAAGAAGACCTTTATTATTTTGACAAGCATTTTTATAGCGATTTTTGTGTTGTCAATTATAGTTTATATATTTGATTACGATAGTTCTGATATCGGAACTGATTATAGAGGCAATGAAAAGGTAAATGAGTATTCTTATGAGGATTATCAGCTTGTTGATTATACAGTTGAGGGGGATGGACAGATTCTAAATTATTATTTTGATAATGATGAGAATCAGAATATAACAGTTACTTTAAAGAATATTTATGAGGATCATAGCTCATATAGAGATGGATATAAGTTTGAATTTGAAGTGGTTAATAATAGTGATAGAAATGTAAAGATTGTTTTTTCAGCTCACACTTTTAATAGTTATTCTGATTATGATGGCAGTTATCTTTATTCTAATGACAACTATAAAAGACACAGTACTGTTACAGTTTATGAAGAATTATCTAATGTTGCTCAAAGTGGGATTAAGAATATTTCTTTTGAACGATGTAGTATTTTGACAACAGATAGTTCTACTATTTATGACAGAAGTGATGTTGCTACCATAACAACGACTTCAACTATTGATGTAGGATATAATTTAACGAGATATCATGTTATTTATTCAAATGATTATGTTGATATTTACAGTGCTTATGATTATGTCACAGATAGTAATACTTATATTAACTATGATGAGGGTCTGAAATATTATATTGTAAATAAGACAGAAGATCTTTCTTTTGATGTTGAAACTGATGGATATTTGGGTCAGGGTGAGAGTTTGTATACGTATGGTTTATATAATACGGTATCTATTCCTGGAACAACCCTTTTGACCTCAGAGATTTATTCTTATGAAGATTATTTTAGTGATGTAAAGAATAAAGAGTTGTATATTTCCTTTGATTTTAAGTGTAAGGAAAATCCGTTGGAGAGTTTTTCAACGGGGTATATAGATTTAAAGACCGAGTATTGGAGGTCGGAGGGATAGAATTTTTTTAAGACACGCTTGCGCTTGGCTAGCCCTCTTAGCAGTACTAAGAAAAGCCCCTCTTTTTAAGAGGGGCTTTTCAAGTGCTGAAGGGGCTAGAACAGTCTTAAAAAAACTATCCCTCCTCCCAGGCGAGTGTAGAATTGCCGGGAGTGCGAACTGCCGGGAGGGTGGAGTACGGCAAAGGCGCTTCGCTGTTTGCCTACCGGGAGGTGAGTTAGGCCGGCCGGCAAAGGCGCCTTCGGCTGTTTGCCTAGTTTTTTTTAAGGAGGATTTTATGAAGGAGTTTGAATTTAGAACAATTAGACTAGATGAGATTGACCAGGCGGTGGAGATTGAACAAATTTGTTTTCCTCCAAATGAGGCTTGTACAAGAGAAGCTATGACTAGAAGAATTAATAAGGACAAGGATGATTTCTTTGTTGCGATTGATAAGGAGACTGGCCTTATTGCTGGTTTTGTCAATGGCTTGGCAACAAAAGAAATTACTTTTAGAGATGAATTTTTTACACAGGAAGAATTGTATGATGTGAATGGTGATAACATCATGATTCTTGGTTTGGATGTACTTCCTGAGTATAGAATGCAGGGACTTGCCCGAAACATCGTTTCTAAATATGGTGAATTACAGCTAAAAAGAGGCAGAAAGTACCTTACTTTGACTTGTCTTGATTCTAGAGTTTCTATGTATAAGAAGTTTGGTTTTGAGGATTTAGGACAGGCTAATTCCACATGGGGAGGAGAAGTTTGGCATGAGATGAGGAAGAGTCTGTAAGGCTTTCTCATTTCTGAGTACGGTGATTTAGCTCCATTTGAGATATATTTTTGATAGTAATAATTAGTTATCAGTGACATAATTAAAATGTTTTAGTGGCTTCATAAAGGAGGTCATATGAATAAGGCATTCTTTATAGACACGGAAAATGTGGGCGATTCCTGGGTTTACTTGATGGATGAAAACATGGATAGCAAATTTTATGTTTTCTACACAGGCCATTCCCCAAGACTTGAGTACGAGACAGTGAAATATTTGCTGAAATATCCTGATAAAGCTAACTTTATTAGTTGTCATGAAGGCAACAATAGTCTAGATTTTCAGCTGGTGACATACTTAGGCTATCAACTTCATGAGGATTCTAGCCAAGAGATGATTATTGTTTCAAATGATACAGGGTTTGATGCAGTGGTTAGTTTCTGGGAAGAGAAAAACATGAAGGTTAAGAGAATGAATCGTCCGGTGCATTTAGATAACAAAAAAATTTTGGATTTAACAGATAATCTTAATTCTGAATCCGTTTTAAAACCTGTATCGGATAAGGATGAGATCAATACAATAATTAATTGTATTGGAAATAATAAGCAAAACTTGAATACTGTATTTACTTGCTTATATGGTAAAGATAAGGGTAGAGATATTTATGAGTTTAAAAAGTCGTTAGGCTTTTTTGCGCCTGAAGTTTACTGGACAAGACAAGAAAAATTTGAAAAGCTTGTTGATATTATTTTTAAGCATAAATTAGAAATTGAGGATGGTAGTAAATCAGAATTAATAGCCTTTCTAAGAGATAATTTTAAAGATGATAAACAGCAGTTTTACAAGAATCTTGTTTCTAAGTACGGGAATGAAGGTGCAGTTATCTATAATATCCTAAAGCCATTTTATCAAATTTTATATTTTATATGATGGATTTATAAATTAATTAAAAGCCGCTAAAACACTAAGCTCACATGGTTTTCATGTGAGCTTTTTTATATTTATGTCCAAAATAAAACAACAAACACATAACTACAATGAGAGAAATCCTTTTGACTAATGCCATTAAGAACTTACCAAGAAATTATGACTTTAGTTTTCCCCATAAGAAGGCAAGAGTCTTGGATTTCGATGATTATTTAGTTAATACAGGAAGAAAAGTGCTGTTTACCAATTCAATTATTTATAATATAATTATACTATAAATAACATTCGTGATTTTTGGAGGTGAATATGGCAATAATATCATGTCCTAATTGTGGAAAAGAAATATCAGATAAAGCTACTAAATGTGTACATTGTGGCTTTGAATTAAATGGTGCAGCAATTCAATGCAAAGAGTGCGGGAAATACATAAGTAACACAGAAAAAGAATGTCCATATTGTGGATGTCCTGTAGAATTTTTAGATGATACAAAGAAACCGGATGCACAAAAGGTTGAATTAACCAAGGTAAGCGTTAAATTTCATTTAAATAAAAAAATACTTTTTTCTGTTATAGGTGCGGTTGTTGTAATTGCAGCTGTTCTGATTTGCTTAAAGATAAATGATAATATTGTGAAGCAAAAAAGAGAACAAGAATCAATAGAAGAAGCATCAAGGGTAAGTGAAGAATATAGAACTAATGCAAGAAATATAATGTATGACATGATTAGCGTTGCTGCAGATGCTGAATCTTGCGGATCATTAGTTGGAAAAGTATGGAGTAATAGTATCTGGAGTACGAGTGATACGGAAACTGATCAATACACAAAGAATAGTTATGGACAGTTTTATGATGATTTTAATGATGCTTTAGTTGATTTATATACAACGAAAAGTTTTGAAACGAAGATAGATAAATTAAGTAAGAAACAGTCTGAAATTACGACGAATATGAAACTGTTAGCAAATCCACCGGAGGAATGGAAAGATGCATATAATCAAATAGAAGAGTTCTATGATGAATGGTATTCTTTTGTATCTATGGTTGTAAATCCATCAGGTTCATATACAAGTTTTGTTTCTAAATATAACGAATTAGATTCGGGATTACTTGATAAATACAATAAGATTATAAATAAATATGACCTAGGATTTTAGCCAAATGTATAGAAAATATCTTAATTATTTACGGAATTCACATTGTTTTTATTGCTTTAAAGTGATAAACTTTTATAGCGTAACATCCCTAAGAAATAAAAGATGTAGTAAATGTAATAATAGCTTAGGGTTTTCGTGGCAATTTTATTTGTCACAGAATGGAGGAAGAAATGAATTTTAATGACGTGAATTTCGACACATATTTTAAAAACTATCCTAATGAAAAGGGATATTTTGGACCATATGGCGGTTCTTACATTCCAGATGAACTTCAGGCGGCTATGAATGAAATTACAGAGAGCTATTTTACAATCTGTAAGTCAAGAAAGTTTATTAACGAATTACGCCGCATCCGTAAGGAATTCCAGGGTAGACCTACACCAATTTCTCATCTTGAGAGATTATCAACTAAGCTTGGAAATGTGCAGCTCTACGCTAAGAGAGAGGACTTAAATCATACAGGCGCACATAAGCTTAATCACTGTATGGGTGAGGCTTTACTTGCAAAATATATGGGAAAATCAAAGATTATTGCTGAAACAGGCGCAGGCCAGCATGGTGTTGCTCTTGCTACAGCTGCAGCATATTTTGGTTTAAAATGTGACATTTATATGGGCGCAGTGGACATCAAGAAGCAGGCTCCTAATGTAGCTAGAATGAAGATTCTTGGTGCAAATGTTATCTCAGTAACAGATGGCTTACAGACCCTTAAAGAGGCGGTTGATGCTGCATTTACAGCCTATGCAAGAGAATATAAGGACGCAATTTATTGTATCGGTTCTTGTGTTGGCCCACATCCATTCCCAATGATGGTTCGTGATTTCCAGAGTGTTGTTGGTATTGAGGCAAGAGAGCAGTTTGTCGAAATGACAGGAGAACTTCCAGATGCAGTAGTAGCCTGCGTTGGTGGTGGATCTAACTCAATGGGTATGTTCTCAGGCTTCTTAAATTATCCTGTAGATATTTATGGTGTTGAGCCTCTTGGTCGCGGTCCAAAGCTTGGGGATCACGCAGCTAGCTTAACTTATGGAACTGAGGGCATTATGCATGGCTTTAATTCTATTATGCTTAAGGATGAAAATGGAGAACCTGCTCCAGTTTACTCAATTGCCAGCGGACTTGATTATCCATCTTCAGGTCCAGAGCACGCTTTCCTTCGTGATTTAGGCCGTGTTAAGTATGATGTTGTAGATGATGAAGAGACAATCGATGCATTCTATACACTTTCAAGACTTGAGGGTATTATCCCTGCAATTGAGAGTTCACATGCAGTAGCTTATGCAATTAAGCTTGCCAAGAAGATGGGTAAGGGTTCAATTCTTATTAACCTTTCAGGTCGTGGAGATAAGGATATGGATTATATTATTGAGAAGTACGGAATTCGTGATGTAGAATAGTAAAGTGAAGGGGCTTCGCCCAGATGATTTAATCATCTAAAGCGATAGCCCCTTTTATAGTTTATTTCCCACAGCTACGTTTTCCACAGCCATAGCTTAGTTTTTATGAAATTCTTTTATTTATCTTGAAACTTCGTTTCCAGCCTTTGAAAATGCTAACTTATTAACTTCTTCAGCAGTTACTAAGTTAAAGTCACCAGATACTGTGTGCTTTAAGCAGCTTGCTGCATTAGCAAATTCTACTGCCTTCTGTGTATCATAGTCATTGATGAAACTATAGATAATACCAGCACAATAAGCATCACCAGCACCGATGTAGTCAAGAATATTCATGAAATATTCCTTGCTATAATAAGCCTTTCCATCTTTATAAATCATAGACTGAAGCTTGAAAGTTGTAATTGTTCTTTCTTCTCTCCAAACAGAAGCTACACACTTAAAGTTAGGGAACATCTTTGTAAGTTCGCCAGCGATGTAAGCGTTCTTTTCTACATTTTCAGCCTTGCTTGGATCCATTGAGAAGATGCCGATTGCATCGTCCTCGTTAGCAATACAAACATCTACATACTTACAAATCTCTGTCATAACTTCACAAGCTTTTTCACTAGACCAAAGCTTGCTTCTGTAATTTAAGTCACAGCTAATTGTAAGACCAAGTTCCTTAGCTTTTTTACAAGCAATAAGTGTAATCTTAGCCATTTCATCTGAAATAGCAGGTGTAATTCCTGAGAAGTGGAACCATGTTGCGCCTTTAAAAATCTTGTCCCATTCAAAATCTTCTTCCTTAGCAAGGGCAAATGCTGAACCAGCTCTGTTGTAAATTACATTAGTTGGTCTCTGTGATGTCTTCTTTTCTAGAAAATAGATACCAATCTGATCGCCACCACGAACAATGCTATTAATACCAACGCCATATTGACGAAGAGAGTTTACAGCGCTTTGTCCAATTGGATGACAAGGTAACTTTGTAACGTAGTCGACATCTACGCCAAAATTTGATAATGAAACAGCTGTGTTGGCCTCTCCACCACCATAAACTGCTTCATAAGAGTGAGCCTGTGTAAATCGCTCATTGTTTTCCGGTGAAAGTCTCATCATAAGCTCACCGAATGTGATAATTTTTTCCTTCTGCATTTTATTTTAATCTCCTTAACTGCCTAATAAATTTTTTATTAAACACAATTACACATTGTAGCACACTAAAGTCAATAATGCTATAATGAAAAATGAGAGTTTTTCGCTTGAATAGTGGATTTCTTCGACAAAAAAATAACAAAATAATAACAAAATAAGTTATAATTAGGAGAGAGAATGATTAGAGAAGTTTCATTAGATGAGATATCTGATGGTAAGTTATATACAGATAATGATTTAGTTAAGGCAGAGACTAGTGGTTGCAGTGGTTGCGCTGCAATGTGTTGTAAGGATATGGATAATAATATCGTTCTTGATCCTCGTGACATTTTCGAAATAATAAGGGCTAGTAAGGAGGCAGAAGAACAGGAGGCGGGTGAAAGCCTTAAATTTAGCGACTTTGACTCCCTTTTAGCTAGTGAATATATCCAACTTAATCTCGTTGATGGGATTATTTTACCCAATATTAATATGAAAAATGAATCTAGAGCCTGTAGTTTTTTAAATGATAGTGACAGATGCACTATTCACAGTTACAGACCAGGTATTTGCAGAATGTTTCCCCTTGGACGTTATTGGGAAAGTTCTGATAAATTTTATTACATTTTACAAAAGAATCAGTGTTATAAGGATGGCTTAGCTAAGGTTAAGGTTAAGAATTGGCTTGGAATTGAGGATTTAGAGGAGTATTCAAGCTTTTCTTCAAATTGGCATAAGTATTTATGTGATGTTAGAGCTGAAATGGCCAATTTATCAGAAGAGAATAGACAGATTTTTAATCTTTATAATCTTAAGAGCTTTTATAAGACCGCTTATAGAGCCAAGAATTTAACAGGTTTTTATAGGGAATTTTCTATGCGTTTGAAAAAAGTTAGAAAAGAATTAAACCTTGATTAAATAAATATAAAGTTATATCAAAAAGGAATTTTTTGTAATAAAATCTATTAATGCAAAACAATTAAAAGGGAGAGATGTATGAAGACAGATTTGTTTACAATCGGCAATTTTACTGTACATGGTTACGGTTTTATGATTGCCTTGGGCTTTATTTTTGCCATGCTTTTAGCGGAGTTTCGAGCTAAAAGATATAAATTAAAAGACGAGGCAATTATTGATATTGCGATTATTGCTGGTATTTCAGGTTTCTTAGGAGCTAAGTTCCTCTATATCATAGTGGAATTTGACTCATTTTTAAAAGATCCAATGGCTGTTCTTGGCTCTGCAGGATTTGTGGTTTATGGAGGAATCATATTTGGTGTTTTATTTAACTTCTTATATTGCAAGATTAAGAAGCTTAATTTCATGGAGTATTTTGATTTAGTAATGCCAGAAATCGCCTTAGCACAGGGTTTTGGTAGAATCGGATGTTTCCTTGCTGGTTGTTGCTATGGAGAAGTTACAACTAGCCATTTTGGGGTAGTATTCCCAGAGAGCAGCTTATTTGCACCATCAGGCGTACGCCTTATCCCAACTCAGTTAATGAGTTCTGTTGGGGACTTTTTAAATATGGCACTATTAATCTTTATCTCTCGTAAGTGGGGCTATACAGCTTGGAAGAATATCCACGGTGGAGACTCATCAAGAAAGCACTTACTTCCTGGTGATGTGGGATTTCTTTATTTCTTAACTTACGGCGTAGGTAGATTTATAATAGAAATTTTTAGAGGTGATGTCAGAGGTAGTGTGGGACCTTTATCAACATCACAGTTTATCTCTATAATTATGGTAGTTATTGGTATTGTGTTACTTATATTAAATCATAAGCTATTTAGGAGATTCTATGAAAAAGAGGGGCAGAAGATTTCTTAAAAAATTAAGTAAGCTTCAATTGAAACATTTGCTAATTGTTGCAGTTCCTGTACTTATTGTTTTGGCAGTTATCCTTTCATCTGCCATTAAAAGCAATAAAGTAAAAAATTCTGTAAAGGTCACTTTATCCGACATGCCAAGTGTTGCAGCGGACGAAGAAAGCATAAGAGAAACTGAAGGGGTGCAAGAAGAAAGCACAGAATTAGACACGGCAGAGAGTACTCAGATGGATGTCATAATTCAAACTACTGATAGCGCGGCTCTAGAATCTGGCAGTGCTGTTAGTGATAAAGAGGGAGCAATTGCCTATGCTCTAGTCTATTGTTGGATTAGAAGCGGCAATAATGACAGAGCTAGTAAGGTTGGAGAGCTTTACTATGGAGATGAAGTTGTTGTAGTTGAAATCGGGGAGAATTACACCAAAGTAGCCACAGATACAGATGAGGGCTATGTTAAGAATTCTTACATTTCTGCAACGAAGCCTATTTGGGTGGGTAATTTATACAATTACCACAAGATAAATATGAGCGTCCTTGCAACTGCAGCATCAAGGTACGAATTAGATGATTTTACATGCTTTTCCCAGTTGCCAGATATGCCATCAGGCTGTGAGATAACTTCACTTGCCATGGTGCTTAACTATCTAGGGGTGGATTGCGATAAGGAGATCCTTGCAAACTATCTAGATATTGGCGAGAAAGGGGATAACTATTTTACAAAATATATAGGGAATGTTTTTACAGACTCTAGTTACGGTTGTTACGCAGAGGCTTTGTGTAATTGCGCTCAAAATTACCTAAAGGCTAGAGGCGTGAATAGTTTAGTAATTGGTAACATTTCCGGAACAGATGTTGACTCTTTACTTGGCCTTGTTGCCGCAGGTCATCCAGTAATTGTCTGGGCTACCGAAGACATGAAGTCAGTGGGAGATAACAATATTTTATGGACATATGAGGGACAGCCCATGGGCTATTTAAGAGGAGAACATTGCTTAGTATTAATTGGTTTTGACAAGGAAAATGACAAGGTCATTATGGCAGATCCAATGAAGGGGTGTGCAACGGAATATTCCCTTACAGCATTTAGATTAAGATACAAAGCACAGTTTTCTCAAGCAGTATTAATTTATTAAGGAGGATCAATGAAGAGAATTCTAAAGGCAATTGCGCCTTATTGGAAGACAGTAATCCTTATTGTAGCACTACTTGGTCTACAGGCTTACTGTGATTTAGGCTTGCCTCAGTACACATCAAACATTATTGATGTGGGAATTATCAATGGTGGAGTAGACCATGTACTTCCTGAGGAGATAACATCAAGCGATTACGAATTTGCCAAATTTTTCATGAATGAAGAAGAATTAAAGATTTGGGAAAATAGTTACGATTTCGATGAGGAATCATCAAATTATGTTTTAAATGTTAAGAGTGAAGAAAAACTCTCAGAATATGACGAGGACATGGCATTTGTAATAATGATAGTAAATGCCGTTAGTCAGGAGATGGAGTCTAGTGCTAATGCAGCCGATACAACAGCGGCTGATGCAAATCAAGGCTCTGATGCAAGCGCTTATGCTGCAACTGGTGTAACTGACTACTCAGCTATGGTTAGTCAGATTAGAGAGGAATTCCAAAAAAACTATGACACAATGGGCGAGAGCCTAATTAAGACTACTGCAATTACTTATGCTAAGGCTGAGATGGAAAAGGCAGGAATGGATATGGATGCATATCAGACACACTACCTTATAATTGCAGGTCTTAAGATGCTTTTAATGGCACTTGTTATTGCAGTTGCAACAATCTTAGTTGGCTATTTTGCATCTAGAGTTGCCGCTGGTATTGGTAGAGATTTAAGAGGACAGTTATATACAACGGTTATGAGTTTCTCTAATGCAGAAATGGATCAGTTCTCAACAGCTTCTCTTATTACAAGAACAACTAACGATGTTCAGCAAATCCAGTTCGTGGCAGTACTTATGCTTCGAATGATTTTATATGCTCCAATCTTAGGTATTGGTGGTGTTATAAGAGTTGTTAATACAAAGGCCGGAATGGGTTGGGTTATTGCTCTTGCGGTTGTTGTTATTCTAGGCTTTGTAGGACTTTTAATGGCTATTGCATTACCAAAGTTTAAGGCAATGCAGAAGTTAGTGGATAGAGTTAACCTCGTATCGAGAGAAATTTTAACAGGTATTCCAGTTATTAGAGCTTTTGGTAGAGAAAAGCACGAAGAGGAAAGATTCGATGTTGCCAATGTAGACCTTACAAAGACAACACTTTTCACTAATAGAACAATGACTTTCATGTTGCCAGTAATGACAGTTTTAATGAACGGTCTTTCAGTACTTATTGTTTGGGTTTCAGCTAAGAGAATCGACATGGGTGTTATGCAGGTTGGTACAATGACAGCCTTCTTAACATATGCAATTCAGATTGTAATGTCTTTCCTTATGCTTACAGGCCTTTCAATTATGTTACCTCGTTCGATTGTAGCAGCTGAAAGAATTGATGAAGTTTTAGTAACTAAGCCAAGTATCAAGGATGCAAAGGAAACTAAGGAAGTAAGTGATGTTAAGGGTGTTATTGAGTTTGATCATGTAGACTTTATGTACCCTAATGCTAAGGCAAATGTGCTTACAGACATTACATTTACAGCAAAACCAGGAGAAACTACAGCTATTATTGGTAGTACGGGTTGTGGTAAATCTACCTTGGTTAACCTTATCCCTAGACTCTACGATGTTACAAAGGGAAAGATTAGCCTTGATGGCGTAGATATAAGAGATATAAAGCTCCATGATTTAAGAGATGCCTTAGGCGTTGTGCCACAAAAGGGCGTTCTTTTCTCAGGAGATATTGAGTCAAATATTAAGTTTGGTAGAGATGAGGCAAGTCGTGAGGATGTTGTAAAGGCAGCCGAAATTGCACAGGCTACTGAATTTATTGATAAGAAGTCAGATACTTATAGCAGCCCTATAGCTCAGGGTGGTAGTAACGTTTCAGGTGGTCAGAAGCAGAGATTATCTATTGCGAGAGCTATTGCAAAGCAGCCTAAGGTATACATTTTTGATGATAGCTTCTCAGCTCTCGATTTAAAGACAGACGCTAAGCTTAGAGCTGAACTTGCTAAAAATGTATCTGATGCAACAGTAATTATCGTTGCCCAGAGAATTAGCACTATCCTTCATGCAGACCAGATCTTAGTTATGGAAGATGGTGAAATTGTAGGTAAGGGTACACATAAGGAATTATTGGAAAATTGTGAGACTTACAGACAGATTGCAAGTTCACAGTTGTCAAAGGAAGAACTCTACGGAGGTGATAATAATGGCAGATAATACAAACAATCGACCAAGAAGAGGCCCAGGTAGAGGAATGATGCCAGTAGAAAAAGCCAAGGATTTTAAAGGCTCTATTGGAAAATTACTTGCCTACATTGGCCGTTATAAAATAGCCATTATTATTGTAATGATAATGGCAGCCATATCTACTGTATTTTCAGTAGTAGGTCCAAAAGTTTTAGGTAGGGCAACTACAACACTTTCAGAAGGTTTATTAAGTAAAATTGCTGGAACAGGTGGAATTGATTTTACAAAGATTGGAAAAATCTTAATATTTGTTTTATTACTATATGCATTTAGTGCTTTATTCAGTTTAATTCAGGGCTGGATTATGACAGGCATTACTCAGAAGGTAAGTTATCAGCTTCGTAAGGAAATCTCATTAAAGATTAATAGATTACCTATGAAGTACTTTGAAACAAGAACTTACGGTGAGATTTTATCAAGAATAACTAATGATGTTGATACCTTAAGTCAGGGCTTGAATCAGAGTATCACACAGATTATTACATCAGTTGCCACAATGATTGGTGTACTTGTTATGATGCTTAGCATTTCCCCATTAATGACTCTTATTGCATTAGTTATTTTACCAGTATCTATGGGACTTATTTCTTTTGTAATAAAGAGATCTCAGAAATACTTTAAGGTTCAGCAGGAATACTTAGGCCACATCAATGGTACAATCGAGGAAACTTATGGTGGTCATTTAGTTGTTAAGGCATTTAACAAGGAGAAGGATTTCGTAGATGATTTTAATAAGACTAATGATGTCTTATACAGTTCAGCTTGGAAGTCACAGTTCTTCTCAGGTATGATGATGCCTATCATGCAGTTTGTTGGTAACTTAGGTTATGTAGGCGTTGCCTTAACAGGTGGTTTACTTGCAATTAAAGGCACAATAACAATTGGTGATATTCAGGCCTTTATTCAGTACGTAAAGAACTTCACACAGCCTATTCAGCAAATGGCACAGGTAATCAATCAGGTTCAGTCCATGGCTGCAGCTTCTGAAAGAGTATTCGAATTCCTCGATGAGGAAGAGGAAGATCAGGAAGTTGAAAATCCAGTATCTACTGAAGGTATCGAAGGTCATGTTGAATTTGAACATATTAAATTTGGATATAATAAAGAGCAGACAATTATTAAAGACTTTAGTGCTAGCGTAAAGCCAGGTCAGAAGGTAGCTATTGTAGGCCCAACTGGTGCTGGTAAGACAACTATGGTTAAGCTTCTTATGAGATTCTACGATGTAGATGAGGGCGCAATTTTAGTTGATGGCCACAACATTAAGGACTTTAACAGACGTGATTTAAGAGATGCCTTTGGCATGGTATTACAGGATACATGGGCTTATAAGGCTAGTATTATGGAAAATATTAGATACGGCCGCCTAGAAGCTACAGACGAAGAAGTAATCGCAGCCGCTAAGGCCGCCCATGCTCATCACTTTATTGAAACATTGCCAGGAGGCTACGACTTTGAGCTTAATGAAGATGCAAGTAATGTATCTCAGGGCCAGAAGCAGCTTCTTACAATTGCAAGAGCAATTCTTGCCGACAACCCAATTCTTATTCTAGATGAAGCAACTTCTTCAGTAGATACAAGAACTGAGATAAGAATTCAGAAGGCTATGGATAACTTAATGCGCGGAAGAACAAGCTTTGTAATCGCTCATAGATTATCTACAATCAAAGATGCAGATATTATTCTAGTTATGAAGGATGGCGATATTGTTGAACAAGGTAGCCATGACGAGTTAATTGCAAAGAAAGGCTTCTATGCAGACCTTTATAATTCTCAATTTGAAAGCAGCGCCAGCTAAGAATTAGCTGGCAGATGCCATAGGCAAAGCCTCATGGCATCAACACGAAGTGTAGCTGCTTTCATGAGGAAGTAGCGAAGCGGATTCCGAATGTCCTTAAGTTAAGGAGCCAGCTAAGAATTAGCTGGCAGATGCCAAAAAGACTTGTGAAAATGTATCATCACATTTTCACAAGTCTTTATTTTTTCTAATCTTTAATGTAAAGTCTACACTGCGTTCAAAATTTTTACACCCAATCCTCTGCAATAGAGCAATTCATAATCTCTCTAACATTAAGACCATTACTAGCTGCAAGCCAAAGCTTACAATACTGAGAAATAATTGAAGATTCTCTTAAAGGTATGATGCCAAGTTTTCTATATTCCTCAACAGTTTCATAGGCTTTTTCGCTATTAGATAAACCAGTAATATAAACTGGGATATTAAGCTCCTTAGCCCTGTTAGTTAATTCCTCTAATTCCTTTGTGACATGAATTGTGCCTGAATGGAAACTTTCAATTAAGATAGCTTCAAGACAATTACTAAATTTCTCATGTCCCTCTTCTTCGTTAATAATATTATCCTGGGCTAAATTTTCAATATAATCATCTAAATCAGGATAAGTCATTCCCACATATGGACGAATACGCATTACCTCGCTAGACTGATTAGTTAAGATAATATCCTTAGCCTCAAGTCCAAGCTTTGTAAAACTTTCTAGATTCTTGTCATCGCTTTTATACTGATCATTTAATTCAAATGTATCGTTTAAATAAATTGCATAATGACTCTTCTTAACACTTTCCACATCTGCAGATAATGTTACAGGTGGCTCAAGTCTTGTAGCTCTGTGGATTGTAGGGATTCCACCCTTGTTACAGTAACTTACAAATACGCCCTTGCCAAGCTTTGCCTTCATAAATTCCACCGCAACATGGTAATTAATAAGGCCATTTGCACGCTTATCCTCAAGAACGAAATCAGAAGAAACAAGAATAATAGGAATTTTTGCATCATTGAAAATGTATCCTAAAACAGCAGCACTGTACTGAAGTGTATCTGTTCCGTGAGTTACGATAATACCGTCAAGCTCTTCATTTTCAAGAACCTTACTAACTTCCTTAATGAGTAAATTCAAATGGTCACCATCAAGATTCTCGCTTAATAAAGTGTAAGGATTAGAGCTTGTAAAGTTGATAGTCGTAGCATTTGCATAATTCTTCTTATAAAAATTGATTAGTTTATAGGGACTTCCCTTATCTGTGGAAATAAGGTCGTTATCCCCAAGGAAACTACCAATAGTTCCTCCAGTAAATATTGTATGTAAATTCATAGAAAAACCTCCTAAGTAAATGTTCTCTCTTATTGTAACTGTTTCAAAGACAAAGTTTCAAGAGGCAGCCTTTATAATTTATAACTAATGATTATGAAAATGTGATAGAATTAATTTAGGTTAAATTACGCCAAAGGCATTATTTAAGGGAGATATCATGAGTTATTATAGTTTAACGCAGTGGATTATATTTTTTGCATTGTATTGTTTTATTGGCTGGATTTGGGAGTCTTGCTATGTATCAGTAAGAAAAAGAGAATTAGTCAATAGAGGTTTTTTACATGGACCCTTTTTACCAATTTATGGGTCTGGAGCAGTAACAATTTTAATAAGCACAATAAAGTTTAGAGATAATCTAGTGGCGGTTTTCTTTTTTGGAATGATAGCAGCAACAATTCTAGAATACATTACTGGGGCTGCAATGGAGAGAATCTTTGGAGTTAAATACTGGGATTATTCAAAGAGATTTTTAAATATAAATGGACACATTTGCTTAATCGCAAGTCTATGTTGGGGAATTTTTTCTTGCCTTATGATTAAGGTGATTCATACACCTATTGAGGGGCTAGTTTTAGGACTTCCAGTATATGTAACAGAGATTCTGGCTTTTATCTTTACAGCATATTTTAGTGTGGATGTGACAGTTTCTGCTAATGAAGCTCTTGATCTTAAAGCAATGCTTAATAAGATTTCTTCTGAACATGAGCATCTTAAGTTTGTTGCTGATAAGTTAGAAATTGCCTATGCCTTTGCTGAAGACGAGTTTGCTGAGAACAGAAAGAAATATAGAAGAAAAAGAAGAGAACTTTCTTTTATAGCTTCAAGAAAGAAACTACATTTTGCTAAGTATCTAGAGAATAAGAAGAATGATCTTACTGATAGCTTAGAAGCCTTTAAGGAAACTAAGCTTAATAGTCTTTCAAGAACCTCTGATACAGCTAAAGAACTTTTAAAGAAGAAGTTAATTGATGAGACAATTTTAAAGGCAGCATTAGAGGTAATTTCTAAGGAAGAGGATAAAGTCAAAGCTACAGATAGACGTCAAATTAGAAACTTAACAAGAATTCTTAAGAGAAACCCAATGGCAACTTTTAAGGATAGTGAAGCAATGAATGAAATTAAGCAATTAATGAAAAAGTAAAAATAAAAGGAAACTAAATTTTCTAAAAAAAGGGAAAAAGCCTTGCAATTAAAATTGTGATATGTTATAAAATAATTGTACACAATTTAATTGAGCCAATTAACCATAAAATGTGATTATATTTTGGAGGTATAAAATATGCAAATTATTCATGGAACAGAGAGCAATTTTGAAGCAGAAGTTTTAAATTCAGATAAGCCTGTATTAGTAGATTTTTGGGCAACATGGTGTGGACCTTGTAAGATGCTTGCACCAGTACTTGAAAAGGTAGCTGCTAGCCAGGACGATGTAAAGATCGTAAAGATTGATGTAGATGAGAACCCAGCAATCGCTGAGAAGTTCAATGTTATGTCAATTCCAACACTTATTCTTTTTAAGGATGGTAAGGAAGCTAACAAGCAGGTTGGTTTTGTTAATGAACCAGCACTTAAGGCTTTTATGGGTCTTTAATCAATTAAGATACGCAATATTACAATAACCTTTTATTTTTAATTTCATTGGGAGGTGGAGTTTTGCTAGATTATGAATTGGTCTGACAAACTCCGCCTTTTCTTTATAAAAAATGCAGTTTCAAATATATTGGATTGTACTAAATTCAATACTTGATATAGTTGTCTTGCAAATAAAAATAATAGGTGTTAATATATATTTGCGGTTAAGATTGTTACAGATTTGTCAAAGTTAAAGTTAATTTAATTATCTAACTGATGCGATGGCAAATTTTATTTTAAGCGTGATTGTATACAATATACAATCAAAAACACACATATTAATTTTTTATAGCTTTTTAAGGAGGAGTTCAACGATGTTACAGTTTGAACAGTGGAACGGTTTCGAAGGTAGACTTTGGAAAGAAGAAGTTAACGTTAGAGACTTCATTCAGAAGAACTACACACCTTATGATGGTGATGAGAGTTTCTTAGCAGGCCCTACAGAAGCAACAGATAAGCTTTGGGGTAGATTACAGGAATTACAGGCTCAGGAAAGAGCTAACGGCGGTGTATTAGACATGGAAACAAAGGTTGTTTCAGGTCTTACAGCTTACGGCCCAGGATATATTGATGAATCTATGAAGGACCTTGAAACAGTAGTAGGTCTTCAGACAGATGCACCACTTAAGAGAGCATTCATGCCTTACGGTGGTATTGCAATGGCTGAGAAGTCATTAACAGAGAATGGTTATACACCAGATCCTGATATGCATAAGGTTTTTACAGAATATCATAAGACACATAACCAGGGTGTTTTCGATGCATACACACCAGAGATGAAGGCTGCTAGACATAGCCATGTTATTACAGGTCTTCCAGATACATATGGTCGTGGACGTATCGTAGGTGATTATAGAAGAGTTGCTCTTTACGGTATTGATTACCTTATTGAAGAGAAGACTCATGACTTCAACAACTGTGGTGATGGTACAATGTACGATGAAATCATCAGACAGAGAGAAGAATTAAAGGATCAGATCAATGCACTTAAGGGTATGAAGGCTATGGCTGCTAGCTATGGTTTCGATATCTCTAAGCCAGCTAAGGATGCTAGAGAAGCAGTTCAGTGGTTATACTTCGGTTATTTAGCTGCAGTTAAGACACAGAACGGTGCTGCTATGTCAGTTGGTCGTGTTGCTACATTCCTTGATATCTATATTTCAAGAGACTTAGCTGCTGGTACATTAACAGAAAGCGAAGCTCAGGAATTAATCGATCATTTAGTAATGAAGTTTAGAATGGTTAAGTTTGCTAGACCAAACGCTTACCAGCAGTTATTCTCAGGTGATCCTACATGGGTAACTTGTGACCTTGCAGGTATGGGTGTTGATGGACGTTCAATGGTTACTAAGACAGATTTCAGATTCTTACATACACTTGAGAACATGGGTCCTTCACCAGAACCAAACTTAACAGTACTTTATTCTTCAAAGTTACCAGAAAGCTTCAAGAAGTATGCTGCTAAGATCTCTGTAGATACATCTTCAATCCAGTATGAGAACGATGACGTTATGAAGGTTTACTGGGGCGATGATTATGCTATCTGCTGTTGTGTATCTGCTACACAGACAGGTAAGGAAATGCAGTTCTTCGGTGCTAGAGCTAACCTTGCTAAGTGCTTACTTTACGCTATCAATGGTGGTGTAGATGCTAAGTCTAGAGAACAGGTTGGTCCTGCATTCCCACGTGTTACATCAGAATACTTAGAGTATGATGATGTTGTGGCTAAGTTTGATAAGATGATGGACTGGTTAGCTGGTCTTTATGTTAATACACTTAACTTAATCCAGTATATGCATGATAAGTACTACTATGAAGCAGCTGAAATGGCTCTTATCGATACAGATGTTGAAAGAACATTTGCTACAGGTATCGCTGGTTTCTCTCATGTAGTAGATTCACTTTCTGCTATTAAGTATGCTAAGGTTAAGGTTATCAGAGATGAAACAGGATTCAACGTTGATTACGAAACAGAAGGCGACTTCCCTAAGTATGGTAACGATGATGATAGAGCTGATGACATCGCTGTATGGTTACTTAAGACATTCATGGATAAGATTAAGAAGAGACATACATATAGAAATTCTAAGCCAACTACATCTATTCTTACAATTACATCTAATGTAGTTTACGGTAAGTACACAGGTAACATGCCTGATGGACGTAGAGCTGGTTCTCCACTTGCTCCAGGTGCTAACCCATCTTACGGTGCAGAGCAGAACGGTTTAGTTGCTTCTCTTAACTCATTAACTAAGTTACCTTACGGTTGGGCTCTTGATGGTATTTCTAATACTCAGACAATGAACCCAGACGCTCTTGGTCATAATGAAGAAGAAAGAGTTAACAACCTTGTTAATGTAATGGATGGTTACTTCGATCAGGGTGCTCATCACCTTAACGTTAACGTATTCGGTAAGGATAAGTTAATCGACGCTATGGAACACCCAGAAAAGCCTGAGTATGCTAACTTCACAATCCGTGTATCTGGTTACGCTGTTAAGTTCATCGACTTAACAAAGGAACAGCAGATGGATGTTATTAGCAGAACATTCCATGACAGAATGTAATTTTTAAAAAGCATAAAATTTAAATATATAGTTCGGACGCCAAGGGGCTTGTAGTTTACTACAAGCCCCTTGTTTTAATGTTAAAAAATGGAAAATTCATTATTTGTATGGTTTTAAATTTTATCAGCACCAGTAATAAGTATAACTTTTATGGAAAGTAAGCTGAATTCTTTCTTTTTATCAATGACAATAGCAAGGTATTACTTGCTGGTGTTGGCATTAAGACTATTTTTTACAATTGATGCACTTTTTATAACACTTATATTTTCATTAAAAGCAAAAAGCGAATTTTATATGCCAATACTTATTTTTATTTTTGGCGTTGCGGCATGTATTGGCTTATATGCTAATATCTTGCTTCAAGTAATAATGCTTATTTGTTTAATTATAATTTTGATATCATGTATTTGCTATATATTAAGGGGTATGTATGGAACTAAGAATTAATGAATTAAAAAAATCATATGGAAAAGTTGAGGCTTTAAAGGGAATAACATATACATTTAAACCAGGAGTATATGGTTTACTTGGAGCTAATGGTGCGGGAAAAAGTACTATGATTAATCTTATAACTGATAATTTAGGGCGAGATAAAAATGGTGGAACTATTAGCTATTTAGATGAAACTATTGGAAATGAGGCTATTGATATTTTAAAGTTAGGAGCTAAATTTAGAGCTAAAATTGGATTTATGCCGCAACAACAGGGCTTTTATGAAGATTTTACACCGAAATCTTTCTTAAAATATATGGCGTCTGTAAAAGGAATAAAGAATCAAAATAAGCAAATAGATGAATTGCTTCAAATTGTGAACCTTGAAAAAGTGGCCTATAAGAGAATAGGAGGTTTTTCAGGGGGAATGAAACAAAGAGTGCTCCTTGCTCAGGCACTTCTTGGTGACCCACAAATTTTAATTCTTGATGAACCAACAACTGGGCTTGATCCTAAGGAAAGAATCAATATTAGAAATTATATCGCAAAATTAGGTAAGGAAAAAATTATACTTTTTGCTACGCATGTGGTAAGTGATATTGAGTGTATAGCAGATAAGGTATTACTTTTAAAAAACGGAGAAATAATAGCTGATGGGACTCCTAGAGATTTAATTGAATTAATGGATGGCAAAGTTGGAGAAATACAGATTAATTTAGATGAGTTAGATGATTATCAACGACGTTATAAAATTGGAAATGTTCGTCAAAGAAAAGAGGGATTGGTGCTAAGAATTGTTGATGATAATTTACCAGATGAAGTTAAGCGAGTAGATAACAATATCGATTTAGAAGATGTTTATCTATATTATTTTGAATAAAAACAAAACAACCGATTTTGAAAGATAGATTCTATTTACTGCCAAGTATTTAAATGTTATAATAAAATACAGTATAAGTATTGTTTTCTGCGAGGTGGAAAATATGAATGGATTGTTAGGCCTTAAATTTTTTTGTGCAATGCCAAGTGTTTTACA